>CANNPG010000001.1:0-19398 GCA_947507375.1 uncultured Collinsella sp.
TCTACACGAAGTTGGACACTCTTTCCCTACACGACGCTCTTCCGATCTGATGAACGGCGATATGTTTACCCGATGCCCAGCGATAGTCCAACAGCCCGCCAAAACAAAGCGCCCTAAACGGTAGGTTCAATCCCCAGGTGCTCAAAGGTGCGAAGGGTTGCCTGACGGCCCTGCGGCGTACGAATCATCAACCCGCACTGCAGCAAATAGGGCTCATAGACATCCTCGAGCGTGCCCGGGTCCTCGCCCACCGCGCTGGCAAGGGTCGTAAGTCCCACGGCACGACCGGAGAACGTCTTGGCAAGCGTCTCCAAGATACGAATATCCATCCAGTCCAGACCGAGCTCGTCGATCTCGAAGAACTCGAGCGCCTGACGGCAGATATCGAGCTCAATGGGACCGTTGCCGCGCACCTGTGCATAGTCGCGCACGCGCTTGAGCAGGCGGTTGGCAAGACGTGGCGTACCGCGCGAACGCGAGCCGATCTCGAGTGCACTGGGATGATCGATCGTCACGCCCAGGATAGTCGCCGAGCGCGTCACAATCTGCGCGAGCTCCTCGACCGTGTAGTAATCCAGGCGATATGAAATGCCAAAGCGGTCGCGCAACGGGCCTGTCAACATGCCTGAGCGGGTCGTTGCCGCTACCAGCGTAAATTTGGGAATATCCAGGCGAATCGAGCGCGCCGCCGGACCCTTGCCAATCACGATATCGAGGGCAAAGTCCTCCATCGCGGGGTACAGGACCTCCTCGACCGAACGGTTGAGGCGGTGGATCTCGTCGATAAACAGCACATCACCCGGCTGCAAGTTAGTAAGGATGGCCGCCAGGTCGCCCGTGCGCGCGATGGCAGGGCCACTCGTGGTCTTGATCTGAGCGCCCAGCTCGTTGGCGATAACGGTGGCCAGCGTGGTCTTGCCCAGGCCCGGAGGACCCGAGAAAATCACGTGGTCGAGCGTCTCGCCACGGCTCTGCGCCGCTTCGATCAACACGCGCAGGCTCTGCTTGATGTGCTCCTGGCCACAGTAATCGTCCAGGCGCTGGGGGCGCAAAGTGCGGTCGACATCGAGGTCCTCGGCCGTCAGCTCCGAGCCCACCATGCGCTCGCCGTGCGCCATGGATGCCGCCGGCGAGTTGCCGGGCGTCGCCCACAGGTCCTGAGAGTCATCGGCTTCCCACATCACGCATCCATTCCAAGTCGCTTAAGCGCCGCGCCGAGCAAATCCTCGACACGCATATTCTGCCCATCATACCCGCTCAGGGCAACATCGGTCTCCTGCGGGCTAAAGCCCATGGAAAGGAGCGCCGCACGGGCATCATCGATCGCCGAAGGAGCGGCGGCGGGAACCGGCATCGCAACCTGTCCGGGAATCACGTCGACCGGCACAAAGCCCTTATTCTTGGCAAAGGTGCTCTTGAGTTCCAGGATCAGGCGCTGAGCTGTCTTTTTGCCCACACCGGGTACCTTGGCCATGCCCTTGTCGTCCTCGGCCATCACCAGCGAATACAGCTGCCCCACGGTATAGGTGGAAAGCACGGCAAGCGCCAGGCGCGGGCCAACGCCCGAAACGGACACGAGCCGGTCGAACATCGTGCGCTCATCCTTTGAGGAAAAACCGAAAAGTGTCATGGCGTCCTCGCGCACCTGCATACGCGTGTAGAGGCGGACCTCGCCGCCGGGCGTCGGCAACGTGGCCGCAGTGCTGCCCGAGATGCCGAGCTCAAAGCCCACGCCCGACACATCGACGACAGCAGAGCTCATCGTGGACTCGACAAGCGTTCCGTGGAGCTGGGAAATCATCAGTATCCGGTTCCTCTCTGTTGATAGAACTCGCCACCGGTGAGGGCGCGGGTGCGGCTGAGGTTTACGTGGCAGATGGCGCAGGCCAGGGCATCGGCGGCATGGTCGGGATGCGGGTCGTGGTCGAGCTGTGTTAGAGTGCGTACCATGTAGGCGACCTGCCGCTTGTCCGCGGCGCCGGTGCCCACCACAGCCTGTTTGATCTGCATGGGCGTGTACTCGCCAATCTCGAGCGCGCATTCCGAAAGCGCTACGAGTGCAGCACCGCGGGCATGCGCCGTGGGGATGGCCGAACGAACGTTGGCGCCAAAGTAGATACTCTCGACAGCAGCCGTGTCGGGTCGATAACGCTCGACGACATCCTTAAGGTCACGGGCGATATGCGACAGGCGCACCGCGAGCGGACTTCCGGCACTGGTCTCGATGCAGCCATAGGCACGGCAGCGAACCTCGCCGCGCCGCTCCTCGATAATCCCCCAACCCGTATGAGCCAAACCGGGGTCAATGCCCAAGATAACCAAGCCGACCTCCCCTCGCCACAAGCACAGCGCAAGACAAGGCCCCGCGCATCATTCACGAACGTCTGTTCTAGAATAACACAATGGGGCCAAGATGCTTAGTTGAAGTGTCGGGGCTGGAAGCGAATCCTATCCCATAGTTAGTTCTGCGAGAAAAAGGGGAACTGCCTCGGATCAACCGGCGGATGCGGCATCGGGCCACCCTGGGGACTACCTTGCGAGCCGCCCTGACCGCCCATCATCTTATCGATGGCGTCCTGAACCTCGCCCTCGAACTTTTTCATTCCCTCGTGCAAACGACGCTGACCGTCCTCAGAGCGCAGCTCCTCCATTTGCTCGGGCGAAATACCCAGTAGCTCGCCCAGCACGCCCAGCATCTCGTTTCGCACGCGCTCGCTCGTATCCTCGTCAGCAAAACGGCGCACCTCGGCGCGCGCCAGCGAATCGACCGTCATACGCTCCTTGCCGTTAAGCCCCAGGTCGGACCACGCGAGCATATACGGCCAGGCACGCTCGGCAAACGAACGGGCCGAGACGATCGGCGCCATCGGCAACATGCGGCGGGCAGCCTCACCCTGTCGAACGAGCATCAGCAGCAGCGAGCAAGCCTCAGGCTTGCCAGCGGCCATCGGAATGTCGTCGAAAGATCGATTGCGGTCCACGTGCGCCTCGAGCGCGCCATCGACCTCACCCGGCTCAAGCCCGCCGAGCAGCTGTGCCGCGCGGTCGAGCATATCGACCGGACCGTCGAGCGTCGAGAGCGCTTGCGCCAGCACGCGCTCCATACAATCTTCCACCGCGTTGAGCGTCACGAGCTCTTGGGGCACCACGGCAGACGTGCGGTTGCGCACACGCGCCACAAACTCAAGCGTCGACAGGTACACATCGCCAAAGGGCGCAAAGTCGCCCTGGTAGCCGCCGCAAAGCGCCGGCGCCGCCAGCCCGTACTCGGTTTTGGACAGCGGGCTCAGCGCCATCGCACCCAGCTCGAGCGCCGTGTCCTCCAGCATGAGGCCCAACGTGCGCGAGCGCAGACGCTCGGCATCGCCCGCCGACACGTCGCGATCGAGCACACGTGCCGCATCCGGTGCATCGCGCTCGACGGTGCGAATGTGCAAACGCTCGGCAATGGCGCGGACGGCGGCACAGCGGGCAGCCTCGGCCTCTTCCTGCGCCGGCGTAAAGATGCGGTTGCGCCCCAGCACCAGGCCAATCACATTACGCGGGCCCAGAGCGTCGACGGCCAGTGCCGCCAGCAGGGACGACGGCAAGTCACCCTCGAGTGCCACCACAGCACGCGACGCACCGTGGGCTCGGGCGTTGTCGCGCACGGCGAGCACCAGCGCCTGCCACAACCACTCCTCGGAACGAAACTCGGGCAGCTCGTGGTCCTCCAAAGCATCGAGCATCACGCCGCGCTGAATCTCCTGAACCAGCAGGCTCTCCTCAAAACACGGCGCCTGGGTCACCACGCGACCGCAGTCGTCGAGCACAAACGAACCGCCGGTATACACCGACTCGTCATAGGCACCGACCGGCGCCATGCAGGCAAACCACACGCTGCGCTTGGATGCGATCTTGCGGTAGGCGCCGCTGCGAACGGCGGCAATGGCGGCAGTCTCGCGGTCGGTCATGTCAAACGCGTTGAATTGGAAATACGCAATGAGGTCAACACCGGTCGGCAGCATCTCGAGTTCGCGGTCCAAGTCAAAAATCACGGCGATGCGCACGCCGTCCACGTCGAACACCGGCGGCGCCCAACGTGTGTCGTTGTTCTCGCCACGCTGCAGGGCAATGCTCGAACGCGCCGGCACCACATGACCGTCCTTGAGCATCATGTAGTCGAGCAGCGGCTGGCCCTCAAACGAAACCGCCGCGGGCACGATGCAGATCATGTCAAGCTCCTGGATACGCTCGGCGACACCAGTCAAACCGGCAAGCACGTCGTGCTCAAAGTCGGCAGCGCCCACCAGGCCACCGGGCATGGCGCCCATAAAGAGCGGAGCCGGAACGCACAGCACGCGCGCCCCGCGCTCGTGGGCCAGACGAGCCTGGTCCTCGATGCGGCCGCAAATGCCCTCAATATCACCCAGGCGCATATCGATCTGTGCAAGCGCGAGCTTCATGGCCCAGCCCTTTCCGTCGTAAACCATCGAAATCGTAGTAAAAGCGCCGGCCGCATAATGCAGCCGGCGCTTGCATGTGCATATGCTAGTTATGATACCCCGAGCGGGGGCGCGCTCCTAGAATGTCGCGGACCACAGCCCGTGCAGGTTGCAGTAGGCATAGACGGTACCGGTCTTGGAGCCGCCCGCGAAAAACGTCGCGGGTTTCATGCCGGGCTCAAGGTAATGAACCTCTAAGCGGCCCTCGGCCTCAAGCGCAATCCACTCAATGTAGTGTTCGGGCAGGCTGGGGTGCTCGACCGAGCCAACGCGTGCACGAATCACGTGACCGTCGCGCTCGGTCTCGACAACAGGCACGTGCTTCTCGTGCGCCGCGTCCTCAGTGTTTGCGGTCAGTTCCGTGCAACCGGCAGGGGTCGCAACGTCGTCGCCAAGGGCAGCGATGAGCTTACCGTCGGGGTCCTTAAAGAATTTCGCCATGATGTTCTCCTTTGCTGATGTGCCAATGTTCTTGATGGTTCTTATGCCCAAAGGCAGACAAACCATCCACGGCATTGCAAATGAACACATAACGGACCAGGCAAGCGGTCGGGCCAAAATGCGTCGACCGTCCTGCCCACTCCAGCAGTCCCACCCCGCGCGCGGCTAGCGCCCGTCGCCGCCGAGCAGCGCCAGAACATCCTCGCGCGTGAACAGTGCCGACGAGATGCCGTCGCCGCCGAGCACGCTGTTGACCAGGTCGCGCTTGGACTCCTGCATCTGCATAATGCGCTCCTCGATCGTGTCCTTGGCGATGAGCTTGTACACGGTCACGGTATGTTGCTGGCCAATACGATGCGCGCGGTCAGTCGCTTGGTCCTGCGCCGCCACGTTCCACCACGGGTCGTAGTGGATTACCACGTCGGCCGCCGTCAGGTTAAGGCCCACGCCGCCCGCCTTGAGCGAGATCAAAAAGACCGGCACCTCGCCCGCCTGGAACTGTGCGACCATCTTGGCGCGGCTCTCTTTAGACGATGCGCCCGTGAGCTTAAGGAAGGCGATATCCTCCTTGGCCAGGCGCTTACCGATAATATCGAGCATACCCGTAAACTGGCTGAACAACAGGATGCGATGTCCGCCGTCGAGTGCGCCGTGCACGAGCTCCATGCACGTATCGAGCTTGGCGCTCCCCGCCTTGTAATCCTCGTAGTGCAGACGCGGGTCGCAGCAGATCTGGCGCAGCTTGGTGAGCTCGGCAAGTACCTTGAGCTTGTCCTTCTTAAACTCCCCGGCCTCGCGGTGCTGCACCTGCTGGGCGATGCGGTCCTGGTTGGCCAGGTAGAGCTTGCGCTGCTCGCCGGTGAGCTGCGCCATGACCGTGTCCTCGATCTTTTCGGGCAGATCGGCCACCACGTCCTCCTTGACACGGCGCAGTACAAACGGCGACACGAGTGCCTGCAGACGAGCGGCGCTGTCGCCCTCGGCGTGCTCGACCGGGCTTTCGAAGCGCTTGGCAAACGACTCGCGCGTGCCAAGCAGGCCCGGCATCAAAAAGTCGAAGATGCTCCAGAGCTCGGATAGGCGGTTTTCGATGGGCGTGCCCGTCAAGGCAAAGCGCACGCCGGCAGGCAGGCGCTTGGCGGCACGCGCTACCTGCGTGAGCGGGTTTTTAATGTACTGGGCCTCGTCGAGCACCACGCGGGCAAAATCCTGCTCGACGTACTCGTCGATATCGCGCCGCATAAGGTCATACGACGTCACGACCACGTTATGCTCGGCAACACCGGCAATCTGCACGCGACGCTGCGCCTTGGCGCCCACGATGGCGCACACATCGAGCGACGGGGCAAAGCACTCCAGCTCGGCGGTCCAGTTGTACACAAGCGACGCAGGGCACACCACAAGCGTGGGCTTGGCGTCCCCCGCTTCCACGCGCGCCAGGATATGTGCGATCATCTGCAGCGTTTTGCCCAGGCCCATGTCGTCGGCCAAGATGCCGCCAAGGCCCAGGTGTTCGAGCGAGCCGAGCCACTGGTATCCGTCGACCTGATAGCCGCGCAGTGTGGCCTTGAGCGAGACCGGCACCGTAAAGTCCATCTTGCCGAGCGTATCCAAGCGCTCGACGGTGCGGCGGAACGCGGCGTCACGATCGGCCTCGAGCGCGGGCGTGCGCGCGAGCATGCTATCGACGAATAGGGTACTCGACGCGGGAAGCGACACGCCGTCGAGCAGGTCGACGGCATCGACACCCAGGTCCTCGGCGAGGCCAAACGCGGCTCGGGCGCCCTCGTCCAGGCGAATGATGTCGCCGGACGTGAGACGCGCAAACGTCTGGTGACGCTTGTACGAATCGAGATAGACGGCAAGGTCCGCGGCCGAAAGCCCGCTCGCACCCAGCTCGACATCGAGCAGATTGCTCTTGACGGTCGCACGCACCGAAAGCTTGGGCGCAGGGCGGACCGAGATCTGGCGCAGACGGTCGCTGAGCATGACCTCACCCAGCTCGGACAGGGCGGACAGGCCCTCGGTCAGCAAGCAGAACAGGCTCTCGTCGTCGCGCTCCTCAAACGCCAGGCCGCCCTCGTAAAAGTCGAAATACAGGGCCGCCGTGTCCATAACGCGAAACTCTGCTATCTCGTCGCGCGGCGGCACGCCCGGGCACTGTTCTTCGAAGGGGCTTCCCGGAGCACCCAGGCTAAAGAGATCTGCCGACCAATCACCGTAGGCAACCGTAATCTTGCAGGTCACGAGCCCGTCGTCGACACCGATTGCCATGGCAAAGCTCGGCTCGGGCGCCACGGTGTCGAGCACGGCGGGAGCGGTGAGGTCAGTGTATTCGCGCAGCACGGGCAGTGCCATGCGGCAGAATTCGCCCACCTGTTCGGCGGCGATATGGACCGGCGTGCGACAAGGCAGCAGACGCGACAGAAACGGTGCGGCATGCTGAGCAAACGCTGCATCGGCGCGGCGCGCGCGGTGCGTGTCGACCAGATAGGCCGCGTCGCCTGCGACAAAGCAGTACGTATCGGCCGGCAGGCGCAGGTCGTAGCTGCCACCGGCCGCCGGCGCGATCTTGGCGGCAAGGAGCGGTGGGCGCTCAGACAGCGCCTCGTCCTCCCCTTCCGGAGGCATCTCAACCGCCACGTCATAGGTGCGATGCGTCGTCGTCCCCCGCGACCAGGCGGGCTCAAAAGAGATGGTCTGGCCGCGCAACAGGTCCAGCACATATACGATGCTATGCTCGGACAGCGGCAACTGACGCTCGGCGACAAAACCGCTGCGGGCAAAGTCGTACGACGCCGAACGCGAGCTTGTGATGTCATCGAGATAGGCAACTGTCGTCACGACAAGGTTGAGCAGCTTTGTCGACACGTCTTCGAAGGCTTCGGGCGTATGGACAAACGTGAGCTTCTTGCCGTACGAGAAGGTGCCGCCGCGCACGTAGGCATCGGCCATGCCGTCGATGTCCTTGACCACGTAGGAGACCGATCCACAGCGAATGCGAAGCTCGAGCGCCCAGCTAAAGCGCTCGGCAAACAGTGGATTGTAATACGGCACCAGCGAGGGCTCCAACACCGCCTTGGGGGCATCGGGATCCACACTGCCGGCGAGCTTGCGGCGCATGCTCGCCAGCTCATCCATGCGCGCGTCCGAAAGATCGGAGAGCGCCGCCATGAGGCTGGGACTCGTGGGGACGGGCGCCGGAAAGGGAAAGTTGGGATTGACGGCCGGCGCTTTGGGCGCGTTGCGCGCGGGCTGTTTCGGCTGCGCCGCAAACGTGCGGACCGGCGTGCGCAAACCTTCGACGGGCTCGGCGCCGCTGGCATCCAAATACGCCAGAGCCGTGGCAATAGCGTGCTTGCACATGCCGGGGTAGCGATAGGCAGCGGGGCAATCGCAGTCGTAGTCGATCACCTCGTGCTCGTCCATGTCGAGCGCCACGCGCGTCTTGTACAGGTCGCCACGCGAACCGCGCACCGAGCCCTCAACCGTCACGTTTTTGGAGAAGCGCGAGCCGCTGTCCTCGATCGACAGCACGGCGCCGTTGAGCATGAGCGAACGCCCCTTCATAAAGGTGCCACTCAGCGCCGCCTCTTTCCGGAGCGCCTGCACAAACGTCCCCTGCGCCATCACTTCCTCCAATCTCACCCGGGGTAGCTTAGATAACCGTCACGCGGCCTTGGTTGCCGACGATGGCCTTTGCCTCTGCCAGCAGCGGAATCGAGCGTGCATTGACCTTGGCCGGCACCTCGGCACGCAGCACGCGCCCGTCGACTTGCTCAATAAAGATCTCCACGCGGTCGCCGCCCGGGTTGGTGGTGAGCACCGTGGCCAGGCGCGCCATATTGCCCTGGCTAAATCGGCTGTTGGGCACCATGACCTCAAAGACCTTGGGCTTGTTTTTCTCCTCGCTAAGCTCCAGCGGCACAATCTCCTGCGCAATGATCTGGTCGCCGCGGTCCGAGCGCTCGAGCTTGCCCTTAATGCGCACAAACGCGTCGGACAGCTGCGCGCCGGTCTCGGGATCGACCTCGCCATACAGATACCCCTCGGCCTCCTTGTAGGTCTTGGGGAACACCACGACCGTGGCCTCGCCTTCCATGTCTTCGAGCTGCACGATGCCCATGGGGTCGCCGTTTTTGGTCACGCGCTTGGACACGCTCGAGACCATGCCGGCCCACCACAGCGCCTTGCCCTCGGGAATCTCCTGGTTGATGGTACCGCCCGTAGGATTCTGAACTTCGTAGCCAGTGTCGATCTGCGAGAACGAGAAGTCGCGTGCCTTGGCCAGCGCATACTCAAACGGGCGCAGCGGGTGGTCCGAGACATAGATGCCCAGAACCTCCTTCTCCTGGCTCAACTTAAGGTGGCGGTCCCACTCCTGGCCATCCGGATCGGGCACGCTCACCTCAAAGCCCGAGCCCTCAACATCACCAAACATGTCGAAGAACGACGTCTGGCCGCTCGCACGATCCTTCTGGCGCTTCACCGCGGCATCGATGATGTTCTCGGGGTTGTTCTTATCCACAAAGTGCATCATCTGGCGACGCGGATACCCCGTGGAGTCGAAGGCGCCTGCCTTGATGAGCGATTCGATCACACGGCGGTTGGCCTGGCTCGAGTCCACGCGCTCGACAAAGTCGTGCAGCGTCTTAAACGGACCGCCCGCCTCGCGCTCGGCGATAATCGCCTGCGCCACGCCGGTGCCCACGCCGCGGATGCCGGCCAGACCAAAGCGCACGCCCTCCTTGGTAGCCGTGAACTCAGTACCGGACTCGTTGACATCTGGCGACAGCACGGGGATGCCGTCGTGACGGCACGCCGAGACGTAGTGAACGATCTTGTCGGTCTTGCCCGTATAGGACGTCAGAACGGCCGCCATGTACTCGTGCGGATAGTGCGCCTTGAGCCACGCCGTCTGCATAACCAGGATGGCGTAGCCGGCGGAGTGCGACTTGTTAAAGGCGTAGGACGCGAACTCAAGAACATCGTCCCAAATCTTCTGGGCAACCTCGCGCGTGTAGTTGTTCTTGATAGCGCCGTTCATCCAGTGGTCGTAGGTGGTCTCGTCCGAGCCATCCTCCCAGTGGAGCACCGTCGACGTGAGCAGCTTGATCTTCTTCTTAGCCACGGGCTTACGGATACGCGAGTCCGATTCGCCCTTGGAGAAGCCGCACATCTCGACGGAGATGAGCATAACCTGCTCCTGGTAGACCATGGTGCCGTAGGTTTCGCCCAGGATGTCGTCCAGACGGTCGTCGTAGGATACGGCCGGCTCCTTGCCGTTCATACGGTTGATGTAGGACGAGACCATGCCGGCGCCCAGCGGGCCCGGGCGGTACAGAGCGATCAATGCCACGACGTGCTTGTACTCGGTGGGCTTCATGTTCTTGATCGTGGCCGTCATGCCGGCGGACTCGACCTGGAAGACGCCGGCGGTGTGGCCGGAACCCATGAGCTTAAAGATCTCGGGATCGTCAAAGGGAATCTCTTCCTCTTTGATGTCGATACCGAAGTTCTTCTTGATGTTTGCCTTGGCCTTGGAGATAACCGTCAGCGTACGCAGGCCCAAGAAGTCCATCTTGAGCAAGCCCATGTCGGCAACGGTATGGCCCTCGTACTGGGTAATCTCGACGCCGCCCTTGGTGTCGAGCTTGGTGGGCACGTGCTCGTTGACGGGGTCGCGGCAAATCAGAACGGCGCACGCGTGCACGCCCTCGCCACGGGTGAGGCCCTCAATCGAGAGCGCCGTGTCGATGATGCGGCGGGCGTCGTCGTCCTTTTTATAGGCCTCGGCAAAGTCGGGGTTAAACAGATCCTCTTTGCCGGGTTGTTTTTCGAGTACCTGCTTGAGCTTGACCTTGGGGTCGCTCGAGACCATCTTGGACAGGCGCTGGCCCATGTAGACCGGGTAGTCCAGAACGCGCGCGGCATCGTTGATGGCCTGCTTGGCCTTGATGGTCGAGTAGGTGATAACGTGGGTGACCTTCTCGGGGCCGTAGAGCTGCCGAACGTGCTCCACAACCTCGAGGCGACGCTCATCGTCGAAGTCCATATCGATATCGGGCATCTCGGTACGCTGCGGGGACAGGAACCTCTCGAACATCAGGCCGTTCTCGAGCGGGTCGAACGCGGTGATGTTCATGGCGTAGGCGACGATAGCGCCTGCAGCGGAACCGCGGCCGGGGCCGACACCGATGCCGTTGTCCTTTGCCCATTGGACGTACTCCGCGACGATCAGGAAGTACGCGGCAAAGCCCTTGTCGCAGATTACCTTGTATTCGTATTCGAAACGGTCCTTGATGTTGACGCCGTTGATCTCGCGCGTCGCCCAATCCTCGCCGTAGTGCTGGCGCAGGCCCTTCTCGCACTCGCGACGGAACTGGCTCTCGTGCGTCTCGCCGGGGTCGAGCAGCGGGAAGCGCGGCAGGATGATGGAGTCCCAGTCCAGCTCAACGTAGCACTTGTCGGCGATCTCGAGCGTGTTGTCGCAGGCCTCGGGGCAATACGGGAACATTGCCCGCATCTCCTCCTCGGTCTTCATGTAGAACTCCGAGCCGGTCATGCGCATGCGGTTGGGGTCGTCGACCTTGGCGTTCATGCCGATGCACATGATGACGTCCTGCACCGGCGCGTCCTCGCGGCGCAGATAGTGGAAGTCGTTAGTGGCGATGACCTTGACGCCCACCTGTTTGGCGATGTCGATGAGCGTGCGATCCATCTGCTCGTCGGTCAGGCCGTTATCGGTGGTAATGCCGTGTTCCTGGATCTCGATATAAAAGTCGCCGGGGTCGAAGGTGTCGCGGAAGGTCTCGGCCCATTTGATGGCGCCTTCCATGTCGCCGCGGTCGATGTATTTGGGGATGATGCCCGCAATGCAGGCGCTCGTGCAGATCATGCCCTTGGCATGGCGGCGCAGGTTGTCGAGCGTCACGCGCGGCTTGTAGTAAAAGCCCTGCACGGCGGCCTCGGAGACCGTCTGCATCAGGTTGACGTAGCCCTCCTGGTCCTTGGCCAGAAGGATCATGTGGTAGAGCTCGGGCTTATGGTCGCGGGCGAGCGTCTCGTCCGGCGTAAAGTAAACCTCGCAGCCAAAGATGGGCTTGATGACCAGAGGCGGCTTGAGCTCGTCGATGTTGCCCTTCTCATCCCACATGGCCATGTCCTTCACATACTGGGCATGCTCGCGCGGGTTTGCCTCGGGATCGGGCTCCACCAGCTCGTCGCGGCGATCCTTTTCCAAGAAGGCCTTGTCGTGGCTCCAGGTTTTGTACTCGGGCGTGTTGTGGTTGACGGCGTCGCAGGCCAGCGCCAAGTCGGGCACGCCGTACATGTAGCCGTGGTCGGTAATGGCCACGGCGGGCATGCCCAGCTCAACGGCACGGTTGACCATATCCTGGATACGGGTTGCGCCGTCGAGCATGGAAAAGACAGTGTGGTTGTGCAGATGGACGAATGCCATGTGATGAGCTCCGATGCGGGTTCGTGTTCTGACTGAACGATTTTACCGCACGGCGCGGACGGCACCCGAACCTAGCCAAACCCACACGGCTCCTCTTGCAGTTGCGGTGGAATAGTTCCCGCTTGGGCCACCTGGGCCGCAATACAGGAACTATTCCACCGCAAGTTATCTGAGGGCTAGAGATTGTAGGTGACTACTTGAGGTTCGGCGGGTTCGACGAAGATGGTTGGATTCGCCTGCTCCACGCGGACGAACTTGACCGTCACCGTCTCAACGCCCGCTTTGTGCAACACGTCGGCGTAGACGCGCGCCTGCAGGGCGTGCTTCTCGAGCAGCTGGTCCGGCGTCTCATCCGGCGTGCCACCCGTCTTGTAGTCGATGACCAGTGCGCGCGACGGATCGGCCGGGTCGGTGGCCAGTGCATCGATGGCGCCCTCGGCATATGCACCGTAGCGGGCAATGTCCTTGTCCTCGCAGCCCAGCGAGAAGAACGGTACCTCGGCACGAACGCACGGCCACGCGAGCAGGTCGGCACGAACAGCCGACTTGAGCCAGCGGTCCAGGGCAACGTCGAAGCGTTCGCGCTGCTCCGGCGTCAGGCACCACAGGCGCGCCAGCGCATCGGCACGCTCAGCGGGCAGCGCATCGGCACCCATCTCGATCAGCCACTGGCAGGCGGCATGGAACGCCGAGCCCAGCGCCATGGGGTTGCCGGCGGGCTCAACGGCAGCCACGTCTGCATCCGTCATCTCCGAGCCATCCGACTCCGCATCATCGCCGGCCTCGTCCATGGGCACGTGTGCCTCGGCGGCACGATCTTCCGTCTCGGCATGGAGCGCCGCGGCGATTGACGAGTAGCTATACGAATCACGCATCGGATACGGACAGATGCCCATGCGCACGCCCACTGCCTGGGAATACACAAGCTCAAACGAATCGGGCTTGGGGTCGGCAGGACCGGGGACGGTTGAGCGCGCAGCATTATCGGCGGCATCGGCATCGCCACGAACAAGCCTGCCCTCGGCATCCAGCGAAGCGTTGGCCTCAAACGCCTGCTCGCCAAAGGTAAAGTCCGAAAGCGAAATGAGCTCGTAGTCGCCCGGCTGGGAGTTGTCGAACACCAGGCGGTCGGCATCGAGCTGCGGCATGTCCAGAGCGTCGGTCGGCAAAATACGGCGCAGCACGTCGTAGGTCAGATCGGTCTCGACATCGAAGGTCGGCGCCGTCACCTTGCCACGGCTCACGCCAGCATCCATCGCCAAGATCACCAGCTCGCGCGCACGCGTCATGGCAACGTAGAGCAAGCGGGCCCGCTCCTCGAGCGAAAGCCGCAGGTCGTCGTTGCGCAGGCGGGCAAATGCCTCGGCGGGAGAGCCCGTCGCACAGACGTCCTCCATGAGCTCCGGCGGCAGCCACAGCGACGTGCCCTTGCCCTTAAACGCATGCTCAAACTGCTTTTTGACGTCGTCGCCCTTCACAAAGGTACCGTCGGCGAGCTTAACGCCGTCGAAACGTGCCGGCAGTGCCACGACCTGTGCTCCGCCCTCGACGCGACCCATCTGTGCCGCACCCGAGGACTTACGCACGCCAAAGCACTCGGCGACCGCCACGACCGGATATTCCAGACCCTTGGAGGCATGCACCGTCATGATGCGCACCGCGCCGTCGCCCCCCTCGTTGAGGGCACCCGGGGCTTCCTTGCCCGCCAAGAAGCGGTCGAAGGCCAGCGCGATGGAACGCGGCGAGTTGCCGAACTCGGCCTCCGCCTCGGCCACGGCATCGAGCGCCTTGAGCACGTTGGCGGCAATGGCCTTGCCCTCGGGACCACGCTGTGCCAGACGTACAAACCAGCCGGAGGCGTTGACCACGTCGCGCGCGATGGCGGCGAACGAATCGCGGCCCACGCGACGAAGCGCATACCGCAGCACCTCGCGGGCGCGCGTCACAAGCGGCAAGTCTTGCAAACCCGGCACGTCGAAATCGCTCATGATGCCCATGTCGATATTCCGGCGCGAGGTCTCCCCTGTCTCGCTATCGAGCTTGGTCGCCAGCGCCAGGAACTCCTGGGCACCGAGCGCAAACATCGGCGAGGCGAGCAGTGGCATAAGGCCCTGCGCCGTATCGGCCGGATTGGCGAGCGCGCAGACCAGGGCACGCACCGTCTGCACCTCGGCTGCCTGGGCAAAGACCGAGCCGCCTGCGATCACGCAGTCGAGCCCCTGATCGCGGAAGGCCTGGGCGTAGACGTCGGCGTTGGTCATGCGGCCCAGCAGCAGTACCATGCCGCCCTGGGGCTGGCCCGCTTTGACGAGCGCTTGGAACCGCTCCACAATCGCACGAGCTTTCGCCTGCGTTCGCTCCTGGGTGCTGCCACCGGCAACGAACAGCGCCTGGCGGCGCGAAGCCTTCGCCTTGAGCTTGTCCTCGCGTTTGTCGCTCGGTTCAAGATCCAAGAACCCCTGCATCAAACCACCAGTGTTGCCGTCAAAGACGCGTGCTACGTAGCGCAGCACCTCGTCGTGGCTGCGGAAGTTGCGCACGAGTTTGACGAGCTCGCCAGCGGGGGCATCGGATGCGACAGCCGTCTCGGGCGCAGCAGAGGAGCCCACCTTGCGCTCCTGGCGGCGAAACACCTCGACCTCGGCGCCACGGAAGCGATAGATGGACTGCTGTGCATCGCCCACGGTGCACAGCGCGCGCTCCCCCGCACCCGTCAGGTAGCGTATCAGATCGACCTGCATCTGGTCGGTATCCTGAAACTCATCGATCATGACCATCTTAAAGCGGCCCTCGTACGCAGCACGGATGGCAGGGTAATCGCGCAACGCCTCGTAAGCCATACGCAGCAGGTCGTTATTATCGAGAGCGGACTGGGCAGCCTTCAGCGCGCGATACTCAGCCTCCACGGAACGGGCCAGGCCCACCAGCGCATCGAGCGCCGGGCCACCGCAGGCAAGCACGATATTGATAAACGCATCGGCGGCCTCGGCCTTGAGCAGCTCGACCTGCTCCTTAGGGAATGCCTTGCTCGCGCGCGGCATGGTGCACGACATCATGAGTCGCGCTGCATCGGCCATGGTCTTGCCGCTCGCCTCGAACGCGTCAATGGCGTCGAGTGCCATCTGCGCCTTCTCGGTCGCGGCCTTGCTTGCGCCCAGCGCCGCGCGATAGGCATCGGCGAGTGCCGAGGTATCGGCCTGGCCGCGCGCCACGCACACGTCGTCCATACCGCCCGGCAACTGGCTCGACAGCTCCAGCAGGTCGCGCACCAGGCCCTTGATGGTCGTGCCGGTGCCAAAGGAACCGCCCTCGCCCGCCATGGGATACCAGGCATAGAGGGCCTTGAGCGATGCCGCGAGCTCGGGGACGGCATCGGGCGCCGTCGCGCGGGCCAGCACATGCTCAACAGCCTGGTCCATAAGCTCGTCGGTATCGGTGAGCACCGTGAACTCGGGGTCGATGCCCAGCTCCAGCGCATGCGCGCGCAGGATACGCGAGCACATGCCGTGAATGGTCGAAATCCACGCGTCGTCGACGGTCAGTGCTTCCTCGTCCATGCCCTCGTCGATAAGCGCACGGCGCACGCGGTCGCGAATCTCGGCCGCGGCATCTTTGGTAAAGGTAATGGCGAGCACCTGGTCCAGATGCTCAACGAACGGACCGGATTCGGGCGAGAGCGCATAGACGATGCGACGCGTGAGGGTAAAGGTCTTGCCCGAACCGGCGCCCGCCGAGACAAACAGCGGACGGTCGAGCGTCTTGACGATCTGCAGCTGTTGCGGCATCAAGGTCGAAAGATCCATGGTCTACACGCCCCTCCTTACAAACGTACCTTCGTGGTTATACGAGCAGCGGCCATGCGCGGCCTTTGTCGACGCCGGGTCGACAGCAGCGACGTTGCCCGCCTCGAGTTCGCGCAAGCGCTCGGCGATGCCGGCCTCCACGCGATCGAGCAGTGCATCGAAGTCCATGTTGCCGCCCTCACCGGGAAAGCCCTTCTTAAGCCCCGGGATGCGGCCGTCACCACGCTCCTCCTCGAGCAGCTCGGCACTCGCGGCGCCTCGCAGCGCCGGTTTGCCACCCTTGGTCGAAAAATAGAGCGCCGCGCGGGTATCCAGATCCAGCGCCCGGCGCATGGCCTGCGCGTAGATGAGCGTTTGGGTATGCGTCGGCAGCCAGCGCGGATCGTCGATGGGAGCCTCGCCCGACTCCTCGTCGCGCACCGTGGGGTCGGCGAGCTTAAACTCCTCGACGCCCGAACGATGCTTGTAGTCGATTACCACGGCGCGATTCTCGGCATCCACATCCACGCGGTCGATACGCCCGCCGAGCGGCCAACCGGCATACTCGACTTTAAGATCGTTAAAGGCAAACTCCAGGTAGCGTGGAGCAAAAGGAGTCAGCGCCTCGGCTTCATAGGCAAGCACACCCTCCAGCTGCGGCAGAATCTCGGCCACCTGGCGCTCCTCTACCGGAGAGAGCGGCACGAGCGGACCCTCGTTGCCACGCTTGGAGGCATGCTCGGCCAATGTCTCGTCAAAGACCTCGCGCAGCAGCTCCTGAGCGCGCGGCAGGTTCTCGGGCGTCACGCGCTCCATGCCTTCCTGGGGCAGACGGGCGTGCAGATGCTCCAGCACGTCGTGGACAAAGTTGCCCTTCTCCATATTGCCAAAGCCGGCGTCGATCGACTGGGGCTTCACGCGGTACGAGACGAACCAGCATAGCGGGCAGGTCGAATAGGCCTCGATCTGCGAGGCAGACGTCAGGCGCGGCACCAGCGGCGCATCCTCGCCCTCGCCATCGCGACGGCGCAGGACCAGATACGGAATGGCTTCATCGCTCAGATGCTGAGGAGCTTCGCAGGTCACGCGCTCGCGCCTAAGACCTTCGCC
Source organism: uncultured Collinsella sp. (assembly GCA_947507375.1). Taxonomy (GTDB): domain Bacteria; phylum Actinomycetota; class Coriobacteriia; order Coriobacteriales; family Coriobacteriaceae; genus Collinsella. The sequence continues at coordinate 17,280 of CANNPG010000001.1, forward strand.
TGCCGCGGGATCAAAGTCGGCGATGATATCGCCCTCGCCCACGCGCGTGGGCTTGGCAGCGCCAGCGGCCTCGGCATGTGCCCGCAGCTCTGTCCATACGGCTGCCGGGTAGCATTCGCGTGCCTGCCGATCGTGCGTCACGCGGGCGAGCGCGACCGGACCGCTCGCTGCCTGCATCGCACGGCCAAAGCGCACGCGCAGCAGGGCGGCGGGCTCCAAAGACACGCCGTCGCGGCGCAGCTCGGCCGTCAACGTGGCAAGCGGGCCCTCTTCGTGCGAAAGCGGATAGCTGTCCAGGTCGACATCGGCAAACAGCACGGCATCGTAGCCGCCAGGACGCAGAACCGACGCATCGGCAAGCGACACGAAGCGCACTTGCGCCCGTGGCGTGCGATCGACCTCGTAGGTCTCGTAATCGTAAGCGGCGCTGCGCTTATCCACCTTGGTGCGAACGCCGTCGAGCACGGGCACGGTCGCTGTCTGCGACACATCGAGCACGCGGGCTTCGTTCATAAGAATGTCGATGGCGTGGCGCAGCAGGGCCGTTTCAGCCTGGCGACGGGCCTGACCGTCGAGACCGCCAAACGCGCGATCGGGCAGCGCCTCGGCGGCGGCAAGCATGGCCTTGAGCGCCGTCACGGGCTTGTCGCGCCACAGCGCCTGGAACACGTCCGAGACCACGCACGGCACGTTCTTAAACCAGTTCTCGTCACTCGCCGCTTTACGCGCGCCCCTGATCTGGCCCTGCACGCTCTGCAGCAAGCTCTTGACGCCCGCGGTAGTCTTGCTGCGCGAGAGACGCATATTCTTGTCGAACGTGCGCGCGCTGGCGGCGTCGGCACCCGAAAGCGGGCTGTAAATCCAGTCGGTAAGCTCCGGAGCGGGCCACCACTCAGTCTTAGAAGCTGCCCCTTCGTCGGCGGCCTTCATACGCTCGATCAGGTTGGCGAGCGCCGTGAACTGCCTGCCCACAATGGATTGAGAAAACGCCGTGAACTCGGTCGTCTCGGCAGCAACGTGGCGCGCCGCCAAACGAGCGGCGAGCTCACCGAACAGCTGGGGTGCCCGGGCAGAAACAACGAGCACGCGCACGGGATCGGCGGGCGCGGAGGCGGCATCGTTGACATTGGACTCCTTGTGCGCTTTCACCATCTTATCGATGACGTCCGCATAGACACGGGCACGAGCATGGGGGCCGGCGACTTCCACAAAGGCAGGACGTACGACGGACTTTGGAGCAGTCGCGGGAGCGCCAGCATCCTCGTCCAGCGGTGCAACCTCAAACAGCACACCGCGGGCATCAAGGGCCGTGGCCAGCTCCTCACGCATCGCCGCTTGCTCGCGGGCGAGCAGCACGACAACCTCTCCCCCGTTGTTTGCCACGGCGGACAGCAGCTCGAGCAGGCTATACGTAAATGACGTGACGCCGCGCACGCAAACGGCGCGGGTGCACGCCGGCAGGCTGTCGGTCAAAGCGCCGGCCATAATGTCAGCTGCCTCGCAGGGCTCGACCATATCTCGACGGTCCAAGCCGCTCGCGTAGGCGCGCAAAAGCTCGAACACGCGAGCCTCAGCATCGCTTTTTGGCTCAGGCTGGCAATTGTTGCCACCGCATCGCTCGGCACCCGTCCCTGCCACACCCGGAAGCACATCGCGAGCCATGCGCGCGAGCATGCGCACCGTGCCCTGGCCACACGAAAGCGGCTGAAGATCGGCATCATCGCGGCGGGCAATCATATCCGAAAACAGCATCTGGCGCTGCAGGTTGTCGACGAAATCGCGCCCGTCGCCCAAAAGCTCCCAAAGCGAGCGAAGCCACGACGAAGGCGTCTTGTAGTCGATACCCAGTGAAACCCCGGCTTCCGCCGCATCATGACGGCACAGGTCGAGCTCGGCAAACGTTGGTGCCAGCAACACGGCACGCCCGTGACGGGCAATAAGGTCGGCAAGCAGCGCCGACTCGGCATCGCTCAAATCCGTGCCGGTATTGGTGGTATAGATTCGAACAGGCATGGTCCTCCGCTCAAACCGTTCGCAATAATCAATGCATCCATCCTACCCGCCCAAGCACACTCCCGCTTGCCATGGCCTCAAAACCCACACGCGGCCAATTCTCCGT
>CANNPG010000002.1:0-18936 GCA_947507375.1 uncultured Collinsella sp.
ACAAAATCCACCCACCCATCCATAACTTGCGGTGAAATACGGACTGATTAGCCGTTCTGGGACGCTAAACAGTCCGTATTTCACCGCAAGTTATGAGGAGTCCTCCGGGATAGAAAAGGCTCCCAGCCAAGATGACTGGGAGCCTCATCATATGCTATGTCGAGCGAAGATTTAGCAGACGCCCTGGGCGAGCATGGCGTCGGCAACCTTCAGGAAGCCGGCGATGTTGGCGCCCATGACAAAGTTGCCCTCCTGGCCGTACTCCTTGGCGGTGTCGTCCACGTTGTGGAACATGCCGCGCATGAGCTGCTCGAGCTTGCCGTCGACCTCCTCGAAGGTCCAGGACAGGTGCTCGGCGTTCTGGCTCATTTCCAGGCCGGACACGAGCACGCCGCCGGCGTTGGCAGCCTTACCGGGCATAAAGGCGACGCCGTTCTCCTGGAAGTAGGTCGTTGCCTCGATGGTCGTGGGCATGTTCGCGCCCTCGCCGACCACCTTGCAGCCGTTGGCGACGAGTGCCTGGGCGTCCTCGAGCAGCAGCGTGTTCTCGCGAGCGCAGGGCAGCGCGATATCGCAGGGAAGCTGCCACACGCCGCGTCCGTCGCCCTCGTGCCACACGGCGTTAGGCTTCTCGTCAACGTACATAGCGAGCGTAACGCCCTTGTCGTGACCAGAGCGCTTCTTGTTGTAGATATGCTCGAGCACGGTGTAGTCGATGCCGTCGGGATCCTCGACCCAGCCATGGGTGTCGGAGCAGGCGAGCACCTTGCCACCGAGCTGGGCGACCTTCTGGACCGCGTAGATGGCGACGTTGCCGGAGCCGTGAACGACGACATTCTTGCCCTCGAAGGAGTCGCCGCGGCTCTTGAGGTACTCGTCCACAAAGTAGGCCAGACCGTAACCGGTGGCCTCGGTACGGGCGAGCGAGCCGCCAAAGGAGAGGCCCTTGCCGGTAAGGACGCCGGTCCACTCGTTGGTCAGGCGCTTGTACTGACCGAACAGGTAGGCAACCTCGCGGCCGCCAACGCCCAGGTCGCCGGCGGGAACGTCGGTGTTGGGGCCAATATGGCGATAGAGCTCGGTCATGAAGGACTGGCAGAAGTGCATGATCTCGTTGTTGGACTTGCCCTTGGGGTCAAAGTCGGAGCCGCCCTTGCCGCCGCCCATGGGAAGGGTGGTCAGGCTGTTCTTGAGGATCTGCTCCAGGCCCAGGAACTTGAGCATACCCAGGGTGACCGTCGGGTTAAAGCGCAGGCCGCCCTTGTAGGGTCCAATGGCAGAGTTGAACTCGACGCGGTAACCGCGGTTGACCTGAACCTTGCCCTGGTCGTCGACCCAGGGAACACGGAACATGACGATGCGCTCGGGCTCGACGAGGCGCTCAAGCAGGGCGGCCTCCTCGTACTCGGGATGGGCGTCGAGCGCCGGCTGGATGGTGCCGAGGATCTCGGTCGCGGCCTGGATGAACTCAGGCTGCTCGGGATAGCGGGCCTTGAGCTCTTCGAGAACTTTCTGCGTGTAGCTCATGCTTCCTCCAATAATGGGAAACGAAAATGTTGGTCGCGGCACCCTATGCGCCGCGAACTTTATCGAGTATGGATAATATCGCACTGTTGCAGCAAAGTTTCGCATAAGCCGACAAGCAGATGTTTCGTTTTGATTACGATGCAGGTAGAGGCGTTTTTGAGTGCCTGACGAACAAATCGCGTGTTTCGAAGCTGTTTCGTCCGCATGTTCCAAACCACCACATTGGGCACCTTTGTGGTGGTGTTGGTGGTTAGAGGACGAGCTGATGGTAGTCGGCAGGGGTTATGCGGCCCTCGGTGGCGGCGCGGAAGGCGGCGAGCGCATCGCCCGAGAACGGCATGGCCCAGCATAGCCCGCAGCCGGCGGTAATGGAGCCGGGCAGCGGCATGATGCGCCCGGGCACGCCGGCATCCAGGCACAGCTGCTCGCATTCCATCACATCGAAGGTGCTGTCAAACGACACGATAATCTTGCGCTCGTGGTCGAGGGCATCACCGGATGGGCCTTCGCGGTGTGCCTCACGATACGCCGCGGCGGCCGCTTCCTCTTCCGCAGTATGTCCACAGCCACCGCAGCCGCAGGTACAGGGCTCGGAACCATCGCAAGTGCAAGGCTCTCCCGTGTCGGGGCAAATATCGTGAGACATGGCAACTCCAATCGTCTAGGCGAGCAGCTCGGCTGCCGCAAACTCCTCGGGTGTATTGACGTTTTCGAAGCAGAGCGTCGAGCCCGCGGCCTTAACGATCTGCGGCTCATCTATATAACCAGCCTGAACGCGATTGATCAGGCAGCGAATGCGTTGGCGGTCCTGGTCGAGCAACTCTTGGGCAACCGGCGCACACGCGTCACGGCGCCAGACGGCGCACAGCGGCTCAATCCCCCGCTCCTCGCGCGGCACGCACACGTCGAGCGCCTCGGCCTCAACACAATCGGCAAGCGCGCCGATGAGTTCCGGCGAGACAAACGGCATATCACAGGCGACAATCGCCACGAGCGGCAATCCGGCCGCGGCCAACGAGCTCGCGATGCCGCGCATGGCACCCGCCGGCCCCTCAAGGTCCGGAACTATTTGCGGCGCCAGGCCGCCAAACGCGCGCTCCTCAAGATAGGCAAGCTCGCCGGGACGCGAAGTCGTCACGACCAACTCGCCGGCAACTGGCGCCAGCCGACCCAGCACGCGCTCGATGAGCGGCTCGCCGCAAAACGCCATGCGCGCCTTATCGCAGCCCATGCGCGAGGACAGCCCGCCCGCCTGGACAACACAAGAAAGATCGGCCCGTCTTACGGTAGTCATACGGCAAACCACCCCCATCGGCATGCTCAAAACCCGGCACACGAAGCCAAATACCGTCGCCGATAAAGCGGGCGGCACGGCAAACCCGTGCAAAAACAAAACAGCGCCTTTGCGGCACGCAGCAAGACCGCGAGCACAAAAGCGCTGATAGCGTATGGCGGGAACGTATGTGAATCGAACACATCCAAGACGTTTTGCACGCCTCGCAACGGTTTTGAGGACCGCGGAGCCCACCGGAGCCCATCCGTTCCCAAGTGCGGCGGTATTTTACCAAACCGAAACGGCTCCATCCCAAAAAAGACGAGCAAGAAGTTGCGGTGGAATAGTTCTTGCTTAGGCTGCAAGACCCCAAAAACAGGAACTATTTCACCGCAACTGAGGAGGCGGGAGCGGGTGACCGGCCTAGCGTAGGGACCTCAGGCCGCCGGCATCCTTGTCGAGCACCGTAAAGCGCACGGCATCCAGGTGCTCCAAGATGCTGATGGCACGTTTGCGCGACACACCCAGCGCCTCGCGCAGCACGCTCGTGGTGGCAGCACCGCCGGCTTCGGCGATGGCGGCGGCGACGAGCTCGCGCGCGTGAGCCTCGGCGGCAGCGGACAGGGCAACGTCGCGCTCGACCTTAACGATCGAGCGGTTGAGCGAAAGCTCGCGCAGGGCACGCGTCATGGCGTCGCGGCCGAGCTGCAGCTGTTCGCCCACCTCGGGAAGCGCCGGTGCATCGAGGCCGGTCTCGTCAAGCAGCGCGACGATGCGCTCGCAAGCCTCTCGCACCACGCGTGCCGCCGCGGCGGCCGAATGCGGATCGAATACCTCGGCGCCCTCGGCGGCGCACACGCCACGCGAGCAACCCTCGGCAATCAGAGCCGCGGCAACGCCCTCATCAGCGGTAGGCCAAGCAGCATGGGCGACGGCGCCGGGCGTAAAGCCCGTCTCCTTGGGGGCAGCCGCGTGCATGGCGGACAGGGTCGCCGCCAGCGTACCCATCGCGGCATCGAGCGCGGAAGCATCTGCATACAGCGAGCCATCCGAGCCAGCAAGCGCGCAAGCAGCGCCCTTCGCCACCAACTCGCGCAACGCCGCCTCAGCCTCACCGGCAACAAGATCGAGCGCCGCGGTAACATCGGCAGCCGCAACCGGCAGCGCTTGCAGCGCCAGCCACGCATCCACCGCGCACGCAATATCTCCAGCCTCGAGCGCCGCATACAGCGCACGCTCCCCTTCGGCAAGCTCGCGCGAGCGACGGCAGCGCGAAAGCAGCACACGCCCGCCGCCAATGAGCATAACGGGCGAATACGACAGCACCACGGCATGGTCTCCGGTTCGCAGCGGCAGCGGCTCCTCCAAGCGCACCTGCACGGTACGGGTCTCGCCCACCGCCATGGGGGCCTCGCCCTCCAAGAACATGATGCGGCCGACAACCTCGGCCGTACCCGCCATCACGTGCACGCGCGCGCCTGACTCGAGCACGCGCGGCTTGGCTCCCTCGCGACCCAGGTAGGTGAACGTCATCATAAAGCGCAACGTCTGACCAAAGCGATCCGCCACGCCCAGCATCTCGCCACGATCAAGCGCCGCGACACCGTCACCAACCAGGTTGAGCGCCACGCGTTGCCCAGGCAGCGCGCGCGGCGTATCGCCATGCACCTGAATCCCGCGGACACGGCAGACCGTACGTGACGGCAAAGCCATCAGCTCGTCGCCCACCGCAACCGGCGCATCGTGCAACGTTCCCGTCACCACGGTACCGGCGCCCTTGATCGTAAAGCAGCGGTCAATCGGCAGGCGCGGCGCGGCGTCGGTTCGCTCGGCGCGATCGCGGCAAGCATCCCAGCAGGCATCCACGCACTCATCGAGCGCTGCCAGCAGCGCATCAATACCCTCGTCCGTCTTAGACGACACGGGCACGATCGGCGCGCCCGCAAACACGGTACCCGACAAAAAGTCATCGACATCGAGCTCGGCAAGCTCGGTCATCTCGGCATCGGCCAGGTCGCACATCGTCAGTGCGACCACCATGTGCGTGACGCCCAGCAACTCCAGCACGTGCACGTGCTCGCGCGTCTGCGGCATTACGCCCTCGACGGCCGATACCACCAACACGGCAACATCAATGCCCGTGGCGCCCTGCACCATGGCGCGCAAGTAATGCGCGTGGCCCGGCACGTCGACCAGGCCAACGATCTTGCCGCTCGGCAGTGCCAGCTCGCCAAAGCCCAGCTCCACGGTCATACCGCGACGGCGCTCGACCTCCAGGCGATCGGGATTCTTGCCGGTCAGCGCCTCGATCAGCGCCGACTTACCGTGGTCGACGTGGCCCGCCGTGCCAACGATAACGGGACACTCCACCAGCGCTTTAACCTCACTCATCGAGCAATCGCCTTCTTAACGCACGCAACGAGCGTCGATGCCGCTGTCTCGATATCGCGGTCGCCCACGAGCGTGCGCACGTCAAACAGGATGCGGTCATGCGAGGCGCGCGTGACGACCGGCGTATCGAAGTCTTGGACGAGCGAGCGCTTGAGCGCGTCAACGGAAAGACGCTCATCGACAAGACGCACGGCAACGCACATCGTCGGCAGCTCGACGGTAGGCAGCGAGCCGCCGCCGGGAGTCGACGACTCCTCGACGATTTCCACCTGCACGGCACACGGGCAGCCAGCCTTATCGAAGCCCGCCACCATCAGCTCGCGCAGCTTGCGTGCGCGACGCTCCAGATGAGCCTGCGGAAGCGTGAGCATGTTGAGCACCGGCACCTCACGATGGGCCACATCCGCCCCATCCATGTAAATGCGCAGTGTAGCCTCGAGCGCCGCGAGTGCGAGCTTGCCCGGGCGCAGGGCACGCATAAGCGGATGCGACCCGCAGGCCTGGACCAGATCGCGACGGCCCATGATAATGCCCGCCTGCGCGGCGCCCAGCAGCTTATCACCCGAGCACGACACGATATCGAGCCCTGCCGAAACCGAAGCCGGCGTGGTTTCTTCGCCGCCGCGCACCAAGATGTCGTCGGGCAACAGCGCGCCCGAACCCTGGTCCTCGTAGAACAGCAGACCATGCTTGTGGGCCAGGGCGGCAAGCTCCCGAGAGCCCACTTCCTCGTGAAAGCCCTCGATGCGATAGTTGGAAGGATGGACCTTAAGGATCATGGCCGTATCGGGTGTGATGGCGCGCTCGTAGTCGCCCAGGTGCGTGCGGTTGGTGGCGCCGACCTCGACGAGTTTGGCGCCCGAGGCCGCCATGACATCGGGGATGCGGAAACTGCCGCCGATCTCGACAAGCTCGCCGCGGCTGACGATGACCTCCTTGCCTGCGGCATGGGTCGCCAGCACCAACAGCACGGCGGCGGCGTTGTTGTTGACCACAAGCGCGTCCTCGGCACCGGTAAGCGAACGGATCAGTTGCGCTGCGTGCTCCTTGCGCGACCCGCGCGAGCAGGTATCCACGCTGTACTCGAGCGTGCTGTAGCCGCGCGCGACCTCGGCCACGGCCTTGGCAGCTGATTCCGCGAGCGGGGCGCGGCCCAGGTTGGTATGGATGACCACACCCGTGGCGTTGACGGCGGGACGCAGGCTCGGCAGCGCAGAGCGGTGCGCACGCCACTCGATGGCCGAGGCCAGCTCGCGCTTGGAACGCGGGGCGGCGCCGGCACGAATGGCGGCGCGCTCCTCGTCGAGCTCGGCCGTGACGACGGCATGCACCACCGCGTCGCAGGTCTCCCCCGCCGCCTTCACAACCGGCCACTCTGCGAGCAGCTCGTTGACGGAGGGAATGGCGCGCAGGCGGGCGCGCACCTCATCGGACATGTTCTGGCTATCGCTCATGTGCGGCCTTTCAAAACCAAAGGTGAATCAATCGTTCGAATGTCAAACTATCAGCCAATTCGATCAGCTGAGTCAATTACTCGCTATTATCCTCGCGTGCCGCGATCTTTTCCACGCGAACGGCGTTTTCCTGGGTGAGCGCGGCGCCCGTCAACGGGTCCCAACGCAACGGTGTATGGTCGAGCGGGCCCACGCCCAAGGCTTGAGCGCCGCCGGCATCGGCACCAAACGAACGCCCGCCGGGAGCGGCCGAGGTGAAGATGCACGCCGGATGCAGATACGGCGTCGTCTCCACGCGCACGCGGTCGCGGCCCATATCGCTCACCAGCTCGACGACCTCGCCATTGGCGATACCCATGCGTGTGGCAACACCGGCATTCATCTGCACGGCGTCCAAGTCGGAACCCGCCTCGGCGGCACCTGCTGCCGCGAGCCTGCGCGAGGTATGCGACTCAAAGGGTCGATTGCCGCTAATGAGGCGAAACATCCCCGGGCTGGGCTCCACCATGGGCGCGATCCAGTCGGGCACACGACCCATGCCGGCTCGCTCCCATATGTCGCTTGCCAGCGCAATCTTGCCGCCGGCAAGCGGAATCACCGGCTCACCCGTGCGCGTCGGCAGCGTCATGCCCGTATCGGCCCAGCCGCGCTCCATGAGCTCGTCCAGATCGATCCCAAAAGGTGCCACCTGGGCAGCCGCCAGATCGTCAGACGTAAACTGGAAGTACTCGCCCACGCCACACGCCTGCGCCAGACCGGCAAAAATCTCCCGACCGGGACGTGTGTCGTCATGCTGCACGGGCAGCACGGCGTTGCGGTAGAACACGCGCGCATCGTTGGCGCCCGTCACCGTTCCCACGCCGCGGTCAGCCTCCAGATACGTCACGTCGGGCAGCACGAAGTCAGAAGCACGCGCCGTCTCGGACCAGCGAATATCAATCGTCACGAGCAAGTCGAGCTGCTGCAAAATACTCAACCAAGCCTGTGCATTGCCATAGCCCGCACCGGGGTTACTGGCATAGACGATGAGCCCACGCAAATCGCCGGCAAGAATCGACTGACCGATAGTCGTGCACAGGCCGCGCACCGGATCGACCAGCGGATAGCGCTCGGACCCCAGCTTGGGCCCGCGCGGCACCGGCGGCGTCGCAAAGCGTGCGGGATCGAGGTCGCCCAGTACAAGCGGTGTGGGCGGATTGAGCGCACCGCCCGCATGTCCAATACAGCCCAGCAGCACATCGACCAAGCAGATAGCGCGCGCGGTCTGGGTGCTATTGGCATACGCGATTCCGATGCCGCCATGAAAGCCCGCATCCACCACGGCAGCGGGCGCGGCGGCAGCTAGATCGCGCGCCGTGGCGACAATCTCTGCGGCCGGCACGTCGCACATCGACTCGGCCCACTCGGGCGTCCAAGCACTGGCCGCCTGCGCCAGCTCGTCAAAACCCGTGGTATAGCGGGCAACAGACTCGCGGTCGTACAGGCCCTCGGCAATCAACACGTGGACAATACCCAACAGCAGCGCCAAGTCGCAGCCCGGACGCACGCGGAGCCAGCGATCGGCAAGCGCGGCCGAGCCGCTGCGCCGGGGGTCAACCACGATGATCTTCGCCCCGCGCCGGCGCGCATCGTTGAGCGCATCAACGGCTCCCATCGTCGACGAATCGACAATGGAACGCCCCAGGTACATGATGCAGTCGGTATGCGCAAGGTCGGAGGCGGGACTATAACCCAGGCTGTGTTCCCAACCGGTAAGTCGGCTTACCTCGCAGGCGCCATCGGCACCGTACACGTTGGGCGAACCCAGCGCATGCATAAGGCGATAGGCCCAGTAGCGGTCGAACGAGGGAACGCCGAGCGTCATGCCCAGCGCACGGGGCCCGCACTCGTCAACAATCCCCAAAAGACGCTTGGCAATCTGCGCGAACGCCTCGTCCCACGAAATCGCATCGAACCCCGAGCCATCAGCTCGCCGACGCATGGGATGCAAAATCCGGTCACGCTCGTCAAACGGCATTGCCAGGCGATGCCGACCGCGGGCGCACAGGGCACGCGCCGCACACGGATGCCCCGGCACCGGCAACTCGGCCACCACACGCCCATCCTCAACATGGGCCGCAAAGGCGCAATCGGCATAGCATCCCCCGCATGTCGTCACCACGGAGCGACCGTCATGCATAGTTCTCGATGCCATCTCGATTATTCCTTCCAGCTCAGGGGTTCAGGCCCCACGCACCACAGCTCTGCCGCCAGCTGCCGCGACGCAAAGTCCGCAGCATCTACCACAGCAAGACACCAAGAGCCTCCCAAAAGGCAAACGCCCCTTGGGAGGCCCGTACGTCATTCCGGCTTATTACGCCTCGGACTTCTTGGCATAGACAAACCAGTAGCCGAGCGCGATCAGAACCGCACCGCCCACGATGTTGCCCAGCGTGGCGGCGGATAGGTTAAACGCAATACCCGCGACGTTGAGCGCATCGGCGCCGGCGACCTTGGCGCCATAGCCGCACGCGTGCATCACGGCACCCATGGGCAAAAAGTACATGTTGGCAACGCAGTGCTCAAAACCGCAGGCCACAAAGGCGGCGATGGGCAGCAAAATGCCCACAACCTTATCGACCACGGTCTTGCCAGCGGTACCGATCCACACGGCCAGGCACACAAAGATGTTGCACAGGATGCCGCGGAAGAAGATCGTCACCCAGTCGACCGTCACCTTGCCAGCGGCGACACTCACCATGGAATTGGCGACCGCCTCGCCGTTGAGCTTGTAAATGCCGGCCATGTACACCAAAAAGACGATGAACAGGGCACCGACAAAGTTACCAAGCCACACGACGACCCAAGCCTTGAGCATCTGGACCAGGGTGATCTTTTTGCTCTTGAGCGCGCAGACCATAAGTGAATTACCGGTGAACAGCTCGGCGCCGCACACCAGCACGAGCACCAGGCCCAGGCAAAAGCACAGGCCGCCCACGACACGCTGGGCGCCCCAGCCCAGCGTGCTATCGCTCAAGAACACGGTAAAGAACAGACCGCCGAAGGCGATGAACGCGCCGGCGAACATTGCCAACAGAAAGGCCTTTGCGACCGGCAGGTTGGCCTTGGTCACGCCGGCGGCCTCGGTCTTGGCCTCGATCGCGGCGGGCGCCAGGCAATCGGGAGCGGGGTACTCCGCCTTGGAATCTGCCATGTCAATCACTTCTTTCCTAATCAGCAGGGACAAGCGCTCCTATTGCTCTTGTCCCAAGCGGACAAAGTGGGAAAAGTCGTTGGCGGCCACGGCGTCGTACACGGCGTCGACGGCGTCAAAGACCTCCGGGGACATAGGGTTGTAGAACTCCGTGTCGCCCGGCTGAATCCCTATGAAGACGATATCTTCGCACGATTGCTCGATTTCCTCGATCAGAATCGACAAAGGAAGCGAATGCGTGGTGAACATCGACTTGCGGGCCACGTCGCGTTTGTCGAGCAAGCGGATGGACCCGACGGGCAGCGCCATGTCGGCGGCATCGACCAAGACCAGGCGAGGCGGACGCTCGCGCTTGACCTCGATGATGTCGTCCTCGGGCGTTTGGCCGCCGTCGATGGTGTACCAACCGGCGATGGGTGCGTCTTCCATCTTTTTGGAGAGCACGGGGCCGGCGGCATCGTCGGCACGCAGCACGCTTCCCGCCGTGAGCACGATGCCCGCAAACGGGGCGCCGTTCACACGCCCATCCACAACGCGACCCATTACTGCAACCTCCCCGTCAGATACACGCCCGACACATCGCGCACGCGCTCAACCAGATCGCGGAACTTCATCAGAAACGCGACCTGCTGGGCATGCAGGCCAAAGTCGTCGTCGAACACCGAGATGCCAGCCTTGGCCGACCCACGAAAACCGCGTTCGTCGAGCAGCGCATCGCAGGCCTCGAGCAGCAACGGCACAGCAGCCTTGTCGAGCTGGCACTCGCCAAAGGAGCGGATGGCCTCGAACTTGGTCTTGGCCTCCCCCTCCGGCAGCGCGTCGATAAGCGAGTAGAACACGTTCAACGGCACCGACAGGCGCGGCTCAAAGCAGTCGAGCACGCCGGTGTGGTGGCCCACGGCGAGCGTGTAGTACAGCACGTCGCAGGCCTCCTGGGGAACGTCTTCCTCGGTCTCCACAAACTTACGCGTGAGCTCATAGAAGACCACCTGGTCGGGCGCATGGCCCAGGCAGGGGTCGGCGACGCCCTCGGCGGCCTCGTCGCTTGCGCGCGAGGCATCGCCAAAAGAGCCGCCGAGCATGCCGGGGCCCGCAAAGTAACCAGAGCGGTCCGTGAGCTCCATCTAGCGACCTCCGGCCAGCACCAGATCCTGCAGCGCCGAGTACACCTCGACGCGGCGCGGATCGTCCTGCTTATCGATGAGCAGCGCCATGGCACCGCGGATATCGCCCTTGGGCGCGCCCTCGAGCGTATCCATAAACTCGTTGGCCAAGTCGCGGCCGTAACGGTAGCCGCTCATGGCGCGAGCTTCGCGCTCAATGGCAACGCGCAGCTTGTACGGCACGCCGGGGTGCAGGATATCGGCCTGCTCGCCGGCGGCCTCCACCGTGGTCTCGGCATGGAGCTTTTGGTCCAGCAGACCGAGCGCCATGGCAAAGCCGTAGACGGTCTGCGCGGGGCTGGGCGGGCAGCCGGGGATATAGACATCGACCGGCAGAATCTTATCCGTGCCGCCCCAGACGCAGTAGTTGTCGTAGAAGATGCCACCGGTGCAGCCGCACGCGCCATAGGACACCACGATCTTGGGATCGGGTGCGGCCTCAAAGGCGCGCAGGGCCGGCATACGCATGGCACGCGTCACGGCGCCGGTGTACAGCAGCACATCGGCGTGACGGGGCGAGGGCACGACCTTGATGCCAAAGCGCTCGACGTCGAAGACGGGCGTGATGGAACCGAAGATCTCGATCTCGCAGCCGTTGCAGCCGCCGCAGTCAACACGGTAAACGTACACCGAGCGCTTGATCTTCTTAAGAAGGGTCGCCTTGGCCTTCTCGATGCTCTCGTCGAGCTCGATCTTGGTCGGGCGGTACTGAAGCCGCTCGGGCAAAAGCGTGGGTTCGGCCATGGTTACTCCTCCTTCATATCAAAATCCATGATGATGCCCTCGACCGGCGCCGGACCGGCGGGAATCTCGGGCGCATCGGGGTTGAGCTCGCGGTCGATATACTCCGGGTTCACGCCGTGGCCGCCCAGATACTCCATGCCGGGGCCCTGGGGCTCGCCGGACGCAAGCGTCTCGTTGGCAGCCATTCCGCGCGCGTTGCCGGTCTTTACGGCCGAAGCGGCGCGCAGGGCGTCGAGCTCGCGCTTGCACTCCTGGCACATACCGACGGTACGGGCAGCCTGCTCGGCCTCCATGCCGCCGGCCTTTTGCAGCAGGCGCTTGGCGTAGTCGATCTCCTTGTGCGGGGCAAACGGCTTGCCGCAACGCGAACAGTGCTCGAGCGTATAAACGCTCTTGCTGGTGAGGTCGTCCTTGCTCATGACGGCCAGCTCAAACTCCTCGGTGAGCTTGATGGCCTCCATGGGGCAGGCTTCCTCGCAGCGGCCGCAGAAGATGCAGCGACCATAGTCGATCGACCAGGTGATGGTATCGGCCGCAAGGTCGGTGTCCATGCGAATGGCATCGGCCGGGCACGCCACGCCGCAGGCACCGCAGGCAATGCAGAGCTCGGCGTTGTGCTCGGGCTTGCCGCGCATGTCCTTGTTGGTGGAGAACGGCGCAAACGGGTACTTGACCGTCGCGTCGCCGGCCTTGGCGTTAACCTTCCAAAGCTTCAGCATATTAGAGCGCCTCCTCATCGAGCGGAGCGGCCATGGTGCCCTCGCCCGCAAGCGGCGACTTGTCGCGCCAGACGTTCTCGAACTGCTCCTTGTCGAGCACATGGTCGCGCTTGGCGGCGACATCGGTCACCGTCACGCGGTCGGTGCAGGAGTAGCACGGGTCGAGCGAGCCGACGATCAGCGCCGCGTCGCCCACGGTGTTGCCGCGGAACATGTAGCGCAGGACCGGCCAGTTGCTGTACGTGGCGGCCTTGGCGCGCCAGCGGTAGCACTTCTGGTTATTGCCGAGCATGGCCCAGTGCACGTCCTCGCCGCGCGGCGCCTCGGTGGCACCGATGGCGTACTTGTGCGGGGCGTACTCCCAATCCGTGGTGAGGATGGGGCCCGACGGGCAGTTCTCGAGCATGGTCTCGATCATATCGATCGAATCGTAGACCTCCTGGATGCGAACGGCGGTACGGCCGAAGGCATCGCAGGTGTCAGCCGTGGCGGCGTGCATCTTTTGAACGTCCGGATCGGCGTAGCCGTCGAAGGGATGGTCGAAGCGCACGTCGCGGGCATAGCCCGAGCCACGCATGAGCGGGCCGACCGGCGAGAAGTCGCGTGCGATCTTGCGGTCCAAGATGCCGATGCCACTCGTACGCTCAATAAAGTTGGGCGTGGAGAGCAAGACGTCGACGAGCTCCTGAACCTCGGAGCGCAGCTGGTGGATGGTCGTGAGCGTGGAGAGCTTCTGCTCGGCCAAAATGTCGCGACGCACGCCGCCGATCACGTTGAGGCCGTAGGTCTTGCGGTGACCGGAGAGCTTCTCGGCCAGGTCCATGGACTTCTCGCGGACGCGGAAGAACTGCTGGAAGCCGGAGTCGAAGCCCGTGTAGTGCGACGCCAGGCCAATGTTGAGCAGATGCGAGTGCAGACGCTCGACCTCGAGCATGATAGCGCGGATGTACTGGGCGCGCGGCGGGACATGAATGCCCTGGGCGCGCTCGACGGCCTCGGCATAGGCCACCGAGTGGGCGCAGCCGCAGATGCCGCAGATGCGGTCGGCGAGGAACGTCACGGCGTCATAGTTCAGGCGCGTCTCGGCGACCTTCTCCATGCCGCGGTGCACGTAGAACAGACGGTAGTCGGCATCGACGATCGTCTCGCCCTCGACGAACAGGCGGAAGTGGCCGGGCTCGTCGGAGGTAATGTGCAACGGGCCCATGGGGACGAGCGTGGTCTCCTTGCCCTTGGTGTCGGCCAAGAACTCGTAGTTTTCCATGTCGCTCGCGGGAGCGGGACGGAAGCGGTAGTCCATGGAGTCCTTGCGCAGCGGGTACAGGCCGCTGGGCCAGTCATCGGGCAGTACCAGGCGGCGACGGTCGGGCAGACCCTCGGGGATCAGGCCGAACATGTCGCGCAGCTCGCGCTCGCCCCACACGCAGGCGGGGACGAACGGCGTCACGGACGGGAACGTCATCTTGGCGGGATCGACCTCGGTGCGCACGGTCACCCAGCCGGGGTCCTCCCCCTCCATGGAGATGACGTAGTACACGGCGTAACGGCCGCACAGACTGCGCTCATCATTGCCGATGATCACGGGAATCCAGCCGTAACGCTCGTAATACAGATAGTGGACGGCCTCGGGCAGCTTGTCCTGCTTGACGGTGATCGTCAGCTGGTCCTCGCACTGCCACTCGACCTTCTCGATAGCGCCCGGCACTGCAGCGCGCAGGGCCTCGACGTGGCTTTCGCAGCGACGAGCGTAGTCCTTCTTTTCAGGTTCTGCCATGGTGCTAATTCACCTCACTTGTCTTGGTCTGGGAACTGAACACCATGCGGTAGAGAGGGGCCTCGTGGAGCTCTTCGACGCTCTGGTTCAAAACGACGGACGTTGCATCCTCGACGCCGCTCGTGATGGCGACCGGGGTGGCGATACCGAACCACATGACCACGATCGCGAGGGCGATCTCGGGGATGATCATGAGGGCGGGCACCTCGTGGCGCTTCATGCCCTCGGGCGCCTTGCCGAAGATGGACTTCAGCGCGATGCCGGTAAGGGCGAAGTACACGCCGGTGAGGCCGATGGCCACGAGCACGACCACCCAGATGGGACCGGACTGAACGCCGGCCACGAAGGTGAGGAACTCGGAGATGAACAGGGCGAACGGCGGGAAGGCGGCGAGCGCGAGCAGGGCGATGATGGTGAGCGCTGCCGTGACGGGAGCGATCTCGACGACGCCCTTGATCTTGTTCAGGTCGCGGGTGTGGTAGATGTGCTGGATGTTACCGGCCATGCAGAAGGCGAGCGCCTTCGTGAAGCCGTGGAAGATGCAGTGCAGCAGGCAGGCGGCGATACCGAGCGGGCCACCGATACCCAGGCACAGCGCGACCACGCCGACGTTGTCGACGGAGGAGTACGCGAAGCGGCGCTTGATATCGTCCTGCTTAAAGATGCACAGGGCGGCCACCAGGATGGACAGCGTGCCCAGGATGAGCAGGAGCGTACGTGGATAGGTGTCGCCCACCGTGATGATGGACAGGGAGTAGAAGCGGATGATCACCAGCATGGCGCACTTGAGCAGCACGCCCGAGAGCAGCGCGGAGACCGGGCTCGGAGCCTGGGAGTGCGCGTCGGGCAGCCAGGTGTGCATGGGGAACAGGCCCGCCTTGGTGCCGAAGCCGATGACGATGAACGCGAACGCGAGGCGCACGAGCATCGGGTCGAACTGGTCGGCGTAGGGCATGATGGAGGTGAGGAAGGCGGCCTCATGCGCGTTGGGCATGATATCGGCGGCGTTCGCGTAGATGAGCAGCGTGCCGAACAGGCCAAAGGCCACGCCGGCGGTGCAGACCATCGCGTACTTCCAAGACGCCTCGAGCGCCTGCTTGTTCTTGTAGATGCCCACGAGGAACACGGTCGACAGCGTAGTGGCCTCGACCGCCGCCCAGGTGAGGATGATGTTGTTGGACAGGCAGGCGAGCAGCATCGTGAAAACGAACAGGCTAAACAGCGCGTAGTACTGCTTGGTGCGCTCGGCCGGCATGGTCTTCTCCTCGATATCGATCTTGATATAGGAGATGGAGTACACGCCGGTGATGAACCCGATGATACCTACCAGAAGGACGAAGATCGACGAGAGCGAATCGAGATGGAGCCACAGGCCCAAGGCGTCGATATTCTGCCCGCTCGAGAGCATGGTTCCCGCGGTGACGACCGAAAGGACGAGGGTCGCCGCGACGGAGATGGTGTTGAGCCCCGCGAAGACGTTGTAGGACGTCGTCTTGGGGAGCGCGGCCATAATCAGGGAGAACACGAGGGGACAAGCGAGCAGGGCGACCGTCAGCATTGAAACATCCATGGCCTACCCCTTCAATTCGGTCAGGTCGTGGGAGTCGAGCGACTTGGTGTCGTTCCAGATCCTCACGACAACGGCGGACATGATGATGACGGCGAAAATGGCGTCGGTGGCGATGCCGATCTCAATGATCTCGGGGGCCGTGGGCGCGAGCAGGGCGAGCGTCACGTGGCTACCGTTCTCCATAAGGCAGTACCCGAAGATTTGCTTGAGGATGTTGCGCTGGGAGATGATGCACGTGAGGCCGACGAAGAAGTGCGCGAAGCTGATGGCGAGGGCCGGAGTAGCCACCTCAGCGGTGGGCAGGCTCAGGCGCGTGACCACCGCGAAGCAGATGGCCACCTCCAGACCGGTGAGGATGATGGTCCAGGCCGGCTTGATGGAGGAGGTCAGCGTGCTATCGGCAGGCGAACCCATCTTTTTGTAGGCACGGTTGAGAATGAACGGAACGAGGATCACCTTGGTGACGAAGGCCGACGCGGCCCACATGAGAAGCTCGGTGGCACCGGTGGTGAGGCCCAGGGTGAGCAGCACGCCCACCAGGACAACCGACTGGATCGCGTACCACTTGATGGCGGACGGGATGGTCTTCGAGACGACCACCATGGTGGAGGTCACGATCAGAAGACCGCCCAGGATATTGACTAACGAATAACCCATGTCCTACCTCCTAACCCATCCAACTAGAGGACAGAGGACCGGCGACGACGACCATGATCATGAGGACGACGAACACGAACGCCATGGCGCGCGGAAGGGGCTGGCCGGCGGCCACGGTCTCGCTCGGCTCACCGGGCAGGACCTTACCCATCCAACGCAGGAACCATGCGAAGGTGGCGACGGTCTCGACGACCATGACGCACACGAGGACGAAGATGACCGTGTTGGAAGCACCAACCGCGAAGCCACCGGAAATAATCTGGAACTTGGAGAAGAACGTGCTCATGGGGGGCACGCCGGCGATAGCGGTCGCGGCGACCGCGAAGCCCACGCCCGTGACCGGGTACTTCTTCATGAGGCCCTGGATCTTGGGCAACATACGGGTTCCCAGCGTGAAGCTGAGGGAGCCGGCGATGAGGAAGAACAGGGTCTTGGTGAACGCGTGGTTGAAGATGTGCTCGACGGCGCCGTTGAACGCCATTTGGCTTCCGAACACGGAGAGGCCCAGGCCGAAGAACACGTAGGCGAGCTGCGCGATCGTCGAGAAGGCGAGCAGGCGCTTCATATCCTTCTGGGGCAGGTACATGAGGAAGCCGAAGAGCATGGTCACGACGGCGTCGATGATGGCGACCCAGCCGACGATCTCGGGGATATCGCCGGCACTCGCAAGAGCGCGGGCGAACACGCACACGCCGACCTTCACCATGGACGCGCCATGGAGGTAGGCGGAAACGGGCGTGGGGGCCTCCATTGCGGAGGGCAGCCACATGTAGAGCGGGAACTGGGCGGACTTGGCCCAAGCGGCGAACAGGATGAGCAGCAGCACGACGGTCTTCATACCGGAATCGAGCTGGGAAATCGCGCTCAGCGCGAACGTGCCGGTTCCGGCGAACAGGAAGGCAGCGCCGATGTAGAGTCCCAGAGCGCCGATGTGGGTGATGATGAGCGCCTTCATACCGGCCTTCTTGGCCGTGGGCGTCATGTAGTAGCTGATGAGGCCCCAGGAGCACACGCCGGTGATCTCGAAGAAAACGAGCTGACCAACGATGGTGGAGCTGTAGGCGAGACCGGCCATGGCGCCGATGAACGTGGAGAAGTACACGTAGAAGCGGCGACGGGGCGCGTCGGGATGCTCCTTGTTCTTATCGCTCATGTACGGGAACGAATAGATGACGACGAGCAGGCCGATAGCGACGAATGCGGGTGCGAGCAGCGTGCTCATCCGGTCGAATATGAAGCCCATGACCAAGGTCTGGCCCATACTCGCCCAGGTTACATCGACCGCGTTCATGCCGTTTCCGGCAAACGTCGCGGCCAAGCCAACGGAAGCGACCGTGGCGATGCCGCCGGCAAAGGCGCAGATCCATTTAGCGTAGGGACGCGGCAGCATGACGATGAGCAGGGAGCCCAGCATGGGGACGGCGATCGCCACCATGGCAAAGAGGGACAAGCTCGATTCGATTGACATAGTTTCTCCCTTCTCCCTACACGCCTACGACGACGAATACGAACGCGAGGACCGCGATGCCGACGACGGCCCAGGTCTGGTTACCGAGCACCTTGAAGCGCGAACGGGAAACGGAGTTCTCGAGCACGCCGCAGACGACGAAATCGACCAGGCACTTGACAAGGAAGACGACGGCGCCCACGAGAGCGGTGACGCCGATGGTCGCGGGCTCTCCCCAGGGGATGAAGATGGAGGTGAACCAAGCGACGACCACGACCTGCTTCATGCCCATGGCGAGCTTCATCATGGCCAGGGACGGGCCGGAGAGCTCGGCGAGCGGGCCCTCCTGGAGCTCCTGCTCGGCTTCGGCCTGATCGAACGGAAGCTTGCCGAGCTCCATATAGCAGGCGGCCGCGAAGGCGACGCCGGCGAGGATGACGGCGACGACGCTCGAGACGTTGCCCGTAACGATGTGCTGACCCATGGTCGCAATGTCCGTGGAGCCGCACACGATGGCGACGGTAAACAGCGCGATGAGCATGGACGGCTCGATGAGCACGCTCATGAGGAGCTCGCGGATACCGCCGAAGCCCGCGTAGGCGTTGGAGGAATCCACGCCGGACAGCGCGAAGAAGAAGCGGGACAGCGCGAGCGCGTACATGATGGTGATGGCGTCACCAAAGACGGGCATGGGGCTCTCGAGCGTGAACATGGGCAGGCCCATGGCGAGCATGAACGACACCGCGAGGAACAGCGGCGGCATGATGCGCAGCACGAAGCTCGAGTCGGAACTCACGGACTCGGGACGCGCCATGAGCTTCGCGAGGTCCCGGTAATCCTGAAGGATGGACGGACCGCGGCGATTGTGCATCTTCGCGCGAATCACACGGGCGAGGCCGGAGAAGAAGGGCGCGACCAGCATGACCACGAGGCCCTGCGCTATCGCAAGAACGATGTTCATAATATCCTCTCCCCTCTCTAGACCATGACCACGGCGAGCACGAGGAAGACCACGAGCGCCGCG
>CANNPG010000003.1:0-17213 GCA_947507375.1 uncultured Collinsella sp.
GGGGCGTTTCCTTTAGCTATGACGGTGCCGCCCAGGCGCTTGACGGCATCGATCTGAGCATTAAGGACGGCGAGTTTTTCTGCATCCTCGGTGGCAATGGGTCGGGTAAGTCGACGTTTGCCAAGCATCTGAATGCGCTGCTGCAGCCCGATGCGGGCACGGTGCGCATCAACGGCATGGATGCGTCCGACCCCGAGCTGGTCTACGACATTCGTTCGACCGCGGGCATGGTATTCCAGAATCCCGATGACCAGCTGGTGGCAACGCTTGTCGAAGATGACGTTGCGTTCGGTCCCGAAAACCTTGGCGTGCCATCGGCGCAAATTGCGCAGCGCGTACGCGAGGCGCTGAAGGGCGTGGGCCTGGTGGGCTTTGAGCGCCACGAGACCCATGCGCTTTCGGGCGGCCAAAAGCAGCGCGTGGCGCTTGCCGGCGTGCTCGCCATGGAACCGCGCGTGCTCATATTGGACGAGGCTTCCTCGATGCTCGATCCGCGTGGACGCAAGGGCCTCATGAAGGCTTGCCGCGCGTTGCACGCTCGCGGCATGACCATCGTGATGATTACGCACTTTATGGAAGAGGCTGCCGAGGCCGATCGTGTCGCCGTGTTTCAGACGGGACGAGTTGCCATGCTGGGCACGCCCGATGAGATTCTGACGCGGGCGAATGAACTCGTTCAGCTCAACCTTGACATGCCAGAGTCGTGCCGTTTGGGCATGGCACTTCGTGCGAAGGGCGTGTCCGTTTGCGCGCAGGTGCGTGAGGCGGATATGGTCGCCGAGATTGCGCAGGCTTATGCCGAGCGGAGTGGGGCAGGCACCGCGGGGCAGTCTTCCGCATCCCAGTTGGAAATCGCTGACGGCGCTGTTCCGGTAGACAACGAGGGGAACGCGTCGGAGCCCGTCGTCGAGCTATCCCATGTTTCGTACAGTTATTCGCTCAGTCCGCGCGAGCGCCGCCGCTGGCATAAGCGCTCGGCCACTGCGGGCAAATCGAGCAAACAGGTTCTCTGGGGAAACGACCCAAGCAGCCCGTGGGCGCTGCGCGATGTATCGCTGACGGTGCGTCGCGGCGAGTTCCTGGGGCTAGCAGGCCATACCGGTTCGGGTAAATCGACGCTGGTCCAGCATCTCAACGGGCTGATCCGTCCGCAGGAGGGAAGCGTTTGCGCGCTGGGGCTCGACCTATCAAACAAGAAAGACGCCGCTGCGGTTAAGGCCAAGGTCGGCGTGGTGTTTCAGTATCCTGAGCGTCAGCTGTTTGCCGAAACCGTGGCGCAGGACGTGGCGTTTGGTCCGCACAACCTTGGCTTGCCGCAAGATGAAGTCGACCGTCGTGTCGAGTCATCGCTCTCACGCGTGGGCCTCGACCTTTCCACGGTCGGCGACAAGAGTCCCTTTGAGCTTTCGGGCGGTCAGCAACGGCGCGTGGCATTCGCCGGCGTGCTCGCCATGGAGCCCGAAGTCCTGGTGCTCGATGAACCCATGGCGGGGCTCGATCCGGCTGCGCGCAGGGATTTCCTAGGGCTCATCGATCGACTTCACCGCGATGGCCTGACCGTTGTCATGGTTTCGCACAGCATGGATGACCTGGCCAATTGCTGCGACCGTATCGTCGTAATGAACGAAGGTGCGGTATTTGCCGAGGGAACCCCCGTGCAGGTGTTTGCGCATGCCGATGAGCTCAAGTCGATCGGCTTGGGCGTACCTGCTGCTCAGCGCATGGCGTTGGCGCTCGCGGAAGCGGGCGTGCCGCTGCGTCGCGGCGGGCTCTATACGGTTGAGTCGTTAGCCGACGAGTTGGTAGATTTGCTGATCGGTCGCTCGGACGGTCCTTCTAACGTCGCGGACATTGCTAAATCCAAGACGGTCGCGCGAGAGGAGGGCTGCTGATGGAGGCGTTTTCGTTTGGCAGTTACTATCCCGGCGATAGTGCAATCCACCGCCTGGACCCGCGAACCAAGTTGCTCTTGGGCTTTGTGTTTCTGATCACGACGCTCACGGTCAGCAGCTTCCGCGGACTGGCCTCGGTCGCAATTTTCGTTGTCCTGCTCTATACCGTGTCCCGGGTGCCGTTGTGCCGGGTCCTATCATCGATGGCGCCGCTGCTGGCAATCGTCGTCGTGGTCGCGGTGCTCAACTTGTTTACCGATCAGAGTGGGCGCATCCTGTGGCAGCTCGGCTTTCTGCAGATAAGCGAGGGCTCACTGCGTTCTGCCGCCTTTATGGCGTGCCGCCTGACGTTGATGATGGCCGGCATGAGCGCCATTACACTCACCACGCCGACGCTCGACCTCACCGCGGGCTTTGAGCGCCTGCTCGCGCCGTTTGCGCGTGTGGGACTTCCTGCGCACGAGCTCGGCATGATCATGGGTATCGCGCTGCGCTTTATGCCGCAGTTTGCCACCGAGATGAAGCAGACGGCCGATGCGCAGGCGAGCCGCGGTGCGCGCATGACGGGCGGTCCGCTCGGCGGCGTGCGTATGCTCGGCAGTGTGGCGATTCCGCTGTTCACGGGCGTGTTCCGCCATGCCGAGACGCTGTCTGCCGCCATGGATGCACGCTGCTATCACGGCGAGCAGGGCCGCACGCGCCTGCATGCGCTTGCATTTGGCCGCGGCGATGCGTTGGCGGCGGTGGTGACGGCGTTGCTGCTCATCTGCGTCATCGTCATCAACCTTCAACTTGTTTAGGCGCGATTCGAGCGCAAGAAAGGGGTCCCTATGACCGACAACGACCGCACGGCTCAGCTTGAGCGCGCCTGTTCGTATCTCAGGCGCATTCCGGCGTGGTATCTGGCCACGACCGATGTAGCCGACGGGCATCAGCCTCGCGTGAGGCCGTTTTCGTTTGCCATGGTCGATGACGGTAAACTGTGGTTTTGTACGTCGCGCGACAAAGATGTGTGGGCGGAGCTGAGCGCGAATCCCAAGTTTGAGCTCTCGGGCTGGAAGCCGGGGGAATGTTGGATCGTATTGACCGGCGAAGCCGCACTTGAGGACGACGCAGTTGCGAGCGACAAGGTGCGTCAAGCGGGTTTTAAGCACATGGTGGGCATTGGCGAGGAACACGAGAGTGCCAACGACGGCCGTCTTGCTTTCTTTTCGGTCCGCAACATTGCCGCGCGCTTCTGTGATATCGACGGCAGCGAGGAGCGCCTGGAGCTCTAGCGCGTCTCAAATTAACTACCCGTTCTGAATTAGCTAATGCCAGGAGGACACATGGACGGATTGAATACGGTGTTGGAGTATCTGACGTCAGTGCCGGCATGGTATTTGGCGACGAGCGTTGACGGACAGCCGCATGTGCGTCCGTTTTCGTTTGCGCAGATCCAGGACGGCAAGCTGTGGTTTGTAACGGCGCGCACCAAAGATGTGTGGCAGGAGCTGCTGCAAAATCAGCGCTTTGAGGCCACGAGTTGGTGGCCGGGCCATGGCTGGCTCATCTTGCGCGGGCGTGCCGGCTTGGATGACCGGGCTTTAGACAAAATGCGCGAAGCCGGGTGGAAGCATCTAGAGCGCCTGGGCGAGCACTATGAGGGGCCTAACGACCCCACGCTCGTCTTCTTTAGCGTCGAGGATCCCGAGGCTTTTATCTGCAATCACGACGAATGGGTGCCGGTCGAGCTCTAGCCAGCTGGCTCATCCTAACAACTTGGTTTTCGCATGGGCGGGCCCCGTATTGCCCGACGCCGTTAGGAGCGCCGGTCAATACGGGGCCCGCTCCATTTGTCAATTCCTTCAAGCGAATGTGTCGGGAATGTTTCAATGCATGAATATGCAAGCCATTTACGTGTTCATGCATCTTTTGGTGCTAAAGTTTCAACCCACTTCATAACGACCGCTGCGAAATGCGCATCGGTGTATAAATCGCAGACAAGGAGTCTGATATGTCTTTAAAGGTTGGAATCGTCGGCGCGGCTGGATATGCCGGAGCCGAGCTCATTCGCCTCGTGCTCGGCCATCCCGAGTTTGAACTTGTCGCCATTACGTCCAACGCCGATGCCGGCCAGCCGCTGTCTGCGGTGTATCCGAGCTTTGCCGGCGTGAGCGATCTGGTTTTCACCACGCATGACGCCCCCGAGCTCAAGAGCTGCGATGCGGTTTTTCTTGCCGTGCCGCACACGGCTGCCATGGCACAGGTGCCCGCGCTGCTTGCATCGGGCGTCTCCTGCTTTGATCTTTCGGCCGACTACCGCCTGAACGACGCGTCCGTCTTTGAGACGTGGTATGCCGCCGAGCATACGAGCCCCGAGCTGCTCAAGACCCGTGCCTTTGGCCTGCCCGAGCTATTCTGCCGGGACTTGGAGACCGCCGCATCCGACCATGCCGACGGCAAACCCGTGCTGGTCGCCTGCGCCGGTTGCTATCCCACCGCAACGAGCCTTGCCGCCGCGCCCGCCGTGCGCGCTGGCTGGGTTGCCCAGAGCGGCCCCGTGATCGTTGATGCCATCAGCGGTGTGACGGGTGCCGGCAAGTCCTGCAACGCTCGTACGCATTTTTGCAGCGCCGACGAGAACCTGGAAGCCTATGGCGTGGGCAAGCATCGCCACACGCCCGAGATTGAGCAGATTCTTGGCCTGACCGATCGCGTCGTCTTCACCCCGCATCTGGCACCGCTCAAGCGCGGCCTGCTCTCCACGGTGACGCTGCCGCTCACGCCGCAGGCCATCGACTCCCTGGCTCTTGAGGATGTCGTCGACTATTACAAGCAGTTCTACGCTGGACGCACCTTTGCGCGCGTGCTCGATGCCGGCCAGCAGCCCAAGACGGCTTCGGTCGTCGGCACCAACGCCGCCCAGATTGGCCTCGCGCTCAACAAGCGCGCGGGCGTGCTGGTGGCGACGGGCGCCATCGACAATCTGTGCAAGGGCGCTGCGGGCCAAGCGGTCCAGTGCGCCAACATCGTCTTTGGCTTTGACGAGCGACGAGGCTTGCCCACAGTGGCGTGCCCGGTGTAGCACATTCGATTGTTAACGATTTGGTAGTCGGGCATCGAGTGGGGCGCCACTCTTAAGCTGGTCTCATGATCACGACTGGCATGGCGCACCAACCGATGTCCGTTTTTTGTTTGACATAAGGAGTCATAAAGACGATGAATACCGAGCTGTTTGATATCAAGATTCGCGCCGTCGAGGGTGGCGTTACGGCTGCGGCTGGTTTTAAGGCTGCAGGCATCCACGCTGGGTTCCGCAAGAACCCCGAGCGTCTGGATTACGCGCTCGTCGCGCCCGATAAACCCTGTCCCGGTGCCGGCGTGTTTACGACTAACCGCTTTTGTGCGGCGCCCGTGCAGGTGAGCCGTGCCAACCTGGGCGGTGCCGACAAGGGCTATGGCGTCATCGCCGGCGTTTCGGTCAACTCTGGCAATGCCAACGCCGCCACGGGTGAGACCGGCCTTGCATGCGCGCGCGAGACGTGCAGCATCGCATCGCAGGTCATCGGCTGCGAACCCCAGCAGATTCTGGTTGCCTCCACGGGTGTGATTGGCCAGATTCTGCCGATCGACACGTTTGAGACCGCCATTCCTGCTGCCTACGAGGCGCTCTCCGCCCACGGTGGCGCCGATGCCGCTCGCGCCATCATGACGACCGACACGCACTCCAAGGAGTACGCCGTGTCCTATGTCAGCGAGGCTGCGGGTCATGCGGGCAATGTCTATACGGTAGGCGGAATGTGCAAGGGCTCGGGCATGATCATGCCCAACATGGCCACCATGATCGCAGTTATCACCACCGATGCCCCCGTCGAGCCTGCGGCACTTCATGCCCTGCTGCTCTCGACCGCCAAGCAGACTTTTAACAAGGTAACGGTCGATTCCGACACCTCGACCAACGACACCTGCATCATGCTTGCCTCCGGCGCCGCTGCCGCAGATGCCGAGGCCATCGTCGAGGGCACTGATGCCTTCGACGAGTTGGCATTTGCCGTGCACGAGGTGTGCGAGAGCCTGGCGCGCAACATCGCCGCCGACGGCGAGGGCGCATCCAAGCTTGTTACGGTCAACGTTACCGGCGCCGTGAACGACGAGGAGGCCGATATCGCCGCCCGCGCCGTTGCCAACTCGCCGCTCGTTAAGACCTGCATCGCCGGCCACGACTGCAACTGGGGCCGCGTTGCTATGGCGCTTGGCAAGTGCGGCGTGAAGTTTAATCAGGAAGACGTTTCCATCGACATGATGGGCATGCCCGTCTGTCGCGACGGTCTGACTGTTCCCTTTGATGAGGACGAGGCTCTACGACGTTTCGAGGCGCCCGAGATCGTGATCTCGGCCGACTTGGGCGCAGGCGACGCGGCAACGACCGTGTGGACCTGCGACCTCACGCATGAGTACATCTCCATCAACGGCGACTACCGTTCCTAGATTCCGGGCACGCTGCGCATCTTGCCGCGATTGCGGACAGCGGAGCGCGGCGCGATAACGATACGAAAGACGAGGCAGATTATGAAATTCGCACGCGATTGTCGTTCGAGCGAATCCAACGAAGCAACCGCGCAGCTGCTGTTCGAAGCGCTGCCGTGGATTAAGAACCTGACCGGCAAGACGGTTGTTATCAAATATGGCGGAGCCGCCATGGTTGATGAGCAGCTGCGCCGCGACGTGATGAGCGACATCGTTTTGCTCAAGATCATCGGTATGCGCCCCGTCATCGTGCATGGCGGCGGCAAGGCTATCAACGAGGCGCTGAGCCATTACGATATTCCCGTCGAGTTTAAGAACGGCCAGCGCGTGACCACGCCGGCGACTATGGATATCGTACGCGAGGTGCTGGGCGGCAAGGTCAACCAGGAGCTGGTTGCTGCCATCAACCACCACGGCAACCTGGCCGTGGGCGTGTCGGGCAGCGATGCCGGCACGCTCATCGCCGAGCCGCTCGACCCCGAGCTCGGTCGCGTGGGCAAAGTGACGCACGTCAACACCGACTATATCGAGCGCTTACTCGATAGCGAGTACATCCCCGTCATCGCTACCGTCGCGGCGGGGGAGGACGGCGGATTCTTCAACATCAATGCCGACACCGCTGCTGGTGCCGTTGCGGCGGCGCTTCATGCGCATAAGGCGATCTTTTTGACCGACGTCGATGGCCTGTACAAGGACTTTAGCGATAAGGATTCGCTTATCTCTAACCTAACGCTCGACGAGGTTAACGAGATGCTCTACGGCGGGGAGGTCGATAAGGGCATGATTCCCAAGCTGCGTGCGGCCGTCGATGCGCTTGCCGGCGGCGTATTTCGTGCCCACATCATTAACGGTACCACGCCGCATTCTCTGCTCCTGGAGCTGCTGACCGATGCCGGCGTCGGTACCGTGATCCATTCCACCGAGACGGCCTACGAGTTCGATACGCACCCGCACCCGCTTTCGACCTTTGCGGCGCGTCTGACCGAGAACCTTGACGAGGTCGAGAAGCTTCAGACGGTCTAGCTGACCCGCAGCCGCCCCATTCCTGCACCCATAGCCCCGCGCCGTCTGGCGCCCAACGAAAGGCATCCCATGTCACTTGCAGCTCAGCAATCGCTTGAATCCCATTACGTTATGCATACCTTTGGCCGCTCTCCGGTCGAGTTTGTCGAGGGTCACGGCATGAAGCTCACCGGCGACGATGGCCGTGAGTACCTCGACTTTCTTGCCGGCATCGGCGTGTGCAGCCTAGGTCATGGCAACCTGGCTGTGCTCTCGGCGCTCGAGGCGCAGACCAAAAAGCTCATGCATGTCTCTAATTACTTCTACATTGAGCAGCGCGGACAGGTCGCGGCGCTGCTGTCCAAGCTTGCTAACGACGACGTAGATGGTGCGCGCGTGCTTGCCGATGCTATTGCCGCCGGCGATGAGACCACGGCAGCTGCTCTTGGTGCCCCGGCTGCGGGCGAGCAGGTGTGGGAGACGTTCTTTGCCAACTCCGGCGCCGAGGCCAACGAGGGCTCGATGAAGCTTGCGCGCCTGTACGCCAAGCGTGCCGGTAATGGCGGCAACACTATCGTGTGCATGCGCGGCGGCTTCCACGGCCGTACGCTCGAGACCATTGCCGCCACCATGCAGGATTGGCTGCAGGACAGCTTCCGCCCGCTGCCGGGTGGCTTTGTGGCCTGCACGCCCAACGATGTGGATGAGCTGCGTGCGATCTTTAAGCAGCTGGGGAGCGAAATTTGTGCCGTGATGCTCGAGCCGATCCAGGGTGAGAGCGGTGTGCATCCCATGACCGAGGAGTTTATGGCTACGGCGCGCGACTTGGCGCACGAGGTGGGTGCCGTGCTTATCGCCGACGAGGTCCAGTGCGGCATCTTCCGCTCCGGCAAGCCATTTGCATTCCAAACCTATGGCGTGGAGCCCGACATTATGAGCCTTGCCAAGGGCATTGCCGATGGCGTGCCCATGGGTGCCGTGGTGGCAAGGAAGGAGATTGCCGACGTGTTTAAGCCGGGCGACCACGGCTCGACCTTTGGTGGTAGCTGCTTGGCCATCGCGGCGTGTGCCGCGACGCTCTCCGCGCTTGTGCGTGGCGATTATGCCGACCATGCTGCCAAGGTGGGCGTCTATATGGAGGCAAAGCTCGCCAAGCTGCCGCACGTGACCGAGGTACGTGGCCGCGGCTTGATGCTCGGCTGTGATTTGGATGATGCCGCGGGCGACGCACATGATGTTGTTGCCCGCGCGCTGGCCGCCGGTGCCGTGATCAACGCTACAGGTGCCCATACGCTGCGTTTCTTGCCGCCGCTCGTCTGCGAGGAGGCCGACGTGGACAGCCTGATCGAGATCCTGTCGGGTGTCTTGGGCTAACGCAGCGCAATAACTCAATTTGGACCGGGTTCCGGACTGTGGGCGTGTCCTATGCGGCATGATTCAGCGGTCTGAAGCCCGTTTTGCCTTAGATTTGCTAAGGCAGGGAGACCTGCTGGTCAAAAAACATCAAATATGAGTACTGTTACCGATTTGGTAGCAGCAATTTTGGACTAATAAGGCCAGATAGCAAGTCGAAATGGCGATGAAAGCACGATTTTGATCCAGCTGTTAGTCCTTATAATGGACATATGTTGCGTAACTTAAGCAAATACTGTCTATTTATATGTTGCAAACAAAGTAGCAGTACTCATTTTTGCCATTTTTTGACCACGGCCTTTGTGACAGACGTGCTGGCGGGTTCGAATCCCATGCGCTGGGCCTGAAAAAGGAAAGGCCTCCATCGCTGGAGGCCTAACAATTCAGTGGTGGGCGATGAGGGATGTCCGCGTGCGGCTGGCGCCGCCCGCGTCCCGCTTCGTCGCTCCGCTCCTCGCGTGCTGCGCTGGAAAACGCTTCGCGTTTCCTCAGCTCCGCACCCTGTCGGGTTCGAATCCCTCTGCGATGGGCCCAAAAAAGAAAGGCCCCCATTGCTGGGAGCCTATCAAATCAGTGGTGGGCGATGAGGGATTCGAACCCCCAGCCTTGTGCGTGTAAAGCACCTGCGCTAACCGTTGCGCCAATCGCCCGTTCGGAGAGAGTATAGCAAAACAATCGCCTCATTCACCTCATATCCATTAAAGTTAACTGGCGCGTGTCACAGCGGAGCTGATTCAGTTGAGATTGCCTGAACATTCCGTCCCTCTTTACGCCCTCGGGTATACTCAAAAGCTACTGATTCGATTTGATGCCCAGCAACAGCAGAGGGGATAGTATATGTGCGGTTTTGTCGGTTTTGTCGGTGGGACGGATAACCAATCCGAGGTGCTCACCAAGATGATGGACCGCATCGTCCATCGCGGTCCCGACATGGGCGGTCAGTTTATCGACGGCCGCGTTGCCCTCGGCTTCCGCCGCCTGTCGATCCTCGACCTGACCGAGGCTGGCGCCCAACCCATGGCCAACGAGGACGGTAGCGTCGTCATTGTCTTCAACGGCGAGATCTACAACTTCCAAGAACTCCGTTCCGAGCTCGAGGCCAAGGGCTACAAGTTCCACTGCGGCGCCGACACCGAGAGCCTCCTACACGGCTACGAGGAGTGGGGCGAGGCCGTCCTCGATCGCCTGCGCGGTATGTACGCCTTCGTCATCTGGGACAAAAAGAAGAACAAGCTTTTTGGCGCCCGCGACATCTTTGGCATCAAGCCGCTTTACTACTATCCCATGGCCGATGCGGGCGACGGCGCTCCGGGCGTGCTCTTTGGTTCCGAGATCAAGAGCTTCCTGGACTACCCGCACTTCCACAAGGCGGTCAACAAAAAGGCCCTGCGTCCGTACATGACGCTGCAGTATTCGGCAACCGAGGAGACCTTCTTCGAGGGTGTCTACAAGCTGCCGCCGGCGCACTACTTTACCGTCGATATCCCGACCGGCAAGATGAACATCGAGCGCTACTGGGATTGCGATTACTCTGCCGTCGAGAAGCCGTTCGAAGAGTATGTCGACGAGCTGGACGAGGTCGTGCACGAGAGTGTCGAGGCCCATCGTATCGCCGACGTCAAGGTCGCGTCGTTCCTCTCCGGTGGCGTCGACTCCAGCTACATCGCCGCTTGCCTCATGCCCGACAAGACCTTCTCGGTGGGCTTTGACTACAAGAACTTTAACGAGACCAACTACGCCAAGGAGCTTTCCGATAAGCTCGGCGTCGAAAACGTTCGCAAGATGATTACCGCCGACGAGTTCTTCGGTGCGCTCGAGGACATCCAGTATCACATGGACGAGCCGCAGTCCAACCTGTCTTCCGTGCCGCTGTGGTTCTTGGCCGAGATGGCCCGCAAGGACGTCACCGTCGTGCTTTCGGGCGAAGGCGCCGACGAACTCTTTGGCGGCTACGCCTACTACGAGGATACGGTCCCGGTGCGCAAGTACAAAAAGATGGTGCCGCTGCCCATCCGTCGCGCGCTCGGTAACCTGGCGCTGCATATGCCGTACTTCAAGGGACATAACTTCCTGGTCAAGGGTGCCGAGATCCCTGAGAAGTCGTTCCTGGGACAGGCTCTGGTATGGCCGGAGCGCGAGGTCGACGGCGTGCTCAAGCCCGAGTACAACACCGGCGACGGCGCCTTTGAGCTCGCTGCACCCATCTACGCGCGCGTGAAGGGTCAGCCCGAGCTGGTCAAGAAGCAGTACTTGGACATGAACATGTGGCTCCCGGGCGACATTCTGCTCAAGGCCGACAAGATGTGCATGGCGCACTCGCTGGAGCTGCGCGTGCCCTTCCTGGACCGCAAAGTCATGGAGTTCGCCGAGCACATTCCCGACCGCTACCGCATTAACGAGAACGGCAACAAACAGGTACTCCGCCACGCTGCCAACAAGTCGCTGCCCGATGAGTGGGCCACCCGTCCCAAGGTGGGCTTCCCGGTGCCGATTGTCTACTGGCTGCGCGAGCAAAAGTGGTACGACTATGTCAAGGAGTACTTCACCGCGCCGTGGGCAAGTGAGTTCTTCAATACCGACGAGCTCATGCACCTGCTCGATCTGCACTTTGCGGGCAAGGGCGATTTCCAGCGCAAGATTTATACGCCGCTCGTGTTCTTGGTGTGGTATAAGCGCTTCTTTATCGACGAGGACCAGCCTTCTGTTCAGGCTGCCTAGTCTCGGCTTACGAATGCCTGCGCGTAACGGCTCCTCCGGGAGCCGTTTTTGCGTGGGTGCGTTTCAGTTACTATAAAAACCGTCCCTGCCAAATGGCTGAGAAAGGTGAAAGATGCACCATTCGGATTCCGCGACCGTGACCACGGTCGATACGCTTGCCAAGCTTCTCGATGTGTGCGGCGAGCTGCGCGCATCAGAGCAGGTTGACGAGCGTGCCGTGACCGGCTGCTCGTTTGATTCGCGCGCGGTTTCGGCAGGTGACGTGTTCTTCTGCAAAGGTGCTGCCTTTAAGCCCGCGTTTTTGAGCATGGCGCTCGATGCGGGCGCCGTCGCATTTGTGTGCGAGGAGTCGCTGGTCGAGTCTCTGGAGCCGCTGGCGCAGGAGAGCGGTGCTGCGATGCTGGTTGTTGATAGTGTTCGCACGGCCATGGCCCTGTTGCCGCCGGAGGTCTACGACCGTCCTGACCACGACGTCAAGATCGTGGGCATCACCGGCACCAAGGGAAAGACCACGGCCGCTTTTATGCTCCAGTCCATCATCAAGGCGGCGGGCGAGTCCTGCGGCATGATCGGCTCGGTGAGTACCGACGATGGTATCGAGTGTTACGAGAGCACCAACACCACGCCCGAGGCCCCCGAGGTTTGGCGCCATATCGCCAACTGCCGCACGTCCGGTCGCCAGTCCATGGTCATGGAGGTCTCGAGCCAGGCGCTCAAGTACCAACGCGTCGAGAATCTGCCGTTTGACGTGGCGTGCTTCCTCAACATCGGCCGCGACCACATCTCGCCGATTGAACACCCCACGTTTGAGGATTATTTTGAGAGCAAACTCAGGATCTTTGACCAGGCAAAGACCGCCGTGGTGAATCTGGGCACCGAAGAGGCCGACCGTGTGCTGGAGGCAGCGTCGACGGCCGAGCGCTTGGTGACCGTTGGCGTCGAGCATCCCGAGGCAAGCCTGTGGGCGAGTGATGTCCGCATGCTCGGCTTTAACATCGAGTTTAACCTGCACGGCATGAGCGCCGACGAGTCCGAGGCGGGGGAGAAGGTCCTGCTGGGTATCGCGGGCGACTTTAACGTGGAAAACGCGCTGGTCGCTATCGCCGCTGCGCGCGAGATCGGCATCGGTATCGAGGCTATCAAGAAGGGCCTCTCCAAACTGCGTGTGCCGGGCCGTATGGAGGTCGTGGAGTCGAAGGACGGCCGCGTGATTTGTGTCGTCGACTACGCGCACAACCAGCTTTCGTTCCGCTCGCTTTTCTCGTCGGTCAAGCGCGCGTTTCCCGCCAGCCCGGTCATCGCAGTGTTTGGCGCTGCCGGCGGCAAGGCGCAGGAGCGCCGCGAGCAGCTTCCGCGCGAGGCCGCACCGTATTCCGACCTGATGATCTTTGCCAATGAGGACCCGGCTCACGAGGACCCGATGAAGGTCTGTCGCGAGCTTGCCGAACATGTTCCCGACGATACGCCGAACAAGATCATCCTCGACCGCGAAGCCGCTGTGCATGCGGCGTTCAAGGCGGCGCGCGAGGAGTACGTCAACCCCGATGCTCCCACCATTGTCTTGCTGCTGGCAAAGGGTGACGAGGAGCTCATGCACGTGGGTGACGAGTTCGTGCCCATCGAGAGCGACCTTTCGTTGGCCAATCGCCTGATCGATGTTACCCAGTTTGACTAATGAACCATGATGGCGGCGGCGCCCTGAGTGCGCTGTCGCCATAAGCGTGTTCCCTCAATCAAAACATGCCGTCCAAGTCCAAACCCTTCTACGTAAACGGAGTAACCATGTCCCACAATACCCTGCCGACCGTCGCCGAGCTTTCGGGCGAGATGCGCGAGCGCTTGGCCAAGGTCAAGTACGTCTTTACCGACCTGGATGCCACGATGCTTGCACCCGGCTCGTGCGTGCTGCGCGACAACGACGGCAACCCCTCGACCAAACTCGTCGAGGCCGTCGTGGCGCTCGCTCGCGCTGGTATTCAGGTGGTTCCCACCTCGGGCCGCAACCGTACCATGATCCACGAGGATGCGCGCGTGCTCGGCCTCAACTCCTACATCGGCGAGATGGGCGGCCTGGTCATGTACGACCTCAAAGCCAACGATTGGGAGTATCTGACCGGCGACATGCCCTACGACTCCTCTTGCGGCCTCACGCCGCACCAGGTGATCGAGCAGACCGGCGTGTGCGAGAAGATCCTCGCCCGCTGGCCGCACAAGATCGAGTATCACAACGACATGTCGACCGGCTACAAGTACCGTGAGGTCACCGTCGGCATGCGCGGCGATGTGCCCGACGATGAGGTTCAAGCCATCCTGGACGAGGCCGGCTGCGGTCTGATCTGGGCTTGCAACGGCCATCTGACTCACCTGTCCAAGCCGACGACGCTCGAGCTCGATCGCGTCGAGGACGGTCGCGCATTCAACATCAACCCCGCGGGCCTCAACAAAGGCATCGCCATTGCGCGCTTCTGCGAGCACCTAGGGATCGAGCGCGAGGAGACGCTCGCGCTCGGCGATTCCGAGTCCGACTTCTACATGGCCGATCACGTGGGCACGTTCTGCCTGGTCGAGAATGGCCTGACGAGCGCCGGCGCGCCCGAGTTCCTGGCTGCTTGCGAGAACGCTTTCGTTACGCGCGGCAAAATTGTCGACGGTTGGGCGGCGACGGCAGAGCTGCTGGTCGCGGCGCGTTCGTAGCGCGGCGCCGCCGCACTTGGACATGTCTTTTCGAGAGAGACTGGTGAGGTAATGTCCGATATCGAGAATCCGGCAGGCGACACGCGCCCGATTGGCGTGTTCGATTCTGGTTTGGGCGGTCTGACGGTTGCGCGCGCGATTGCGACGGCGTTGCCGCACGAGTCCGTCTACTACTTTGGCGACACCAAGCGCTGCCCCTACGGCACGCGCACCGAGGATGAGGTGCGCTCGTTTGCGTTGCAGGCGGGCCGTTGGCTTTCGAAGCACGACGTCAAGATTATGGTCATCGCCTGCAACACGGCGACCGCTGCGGCCTTGCGTCTGGCCCAGCAGGTGCTCGACGTTCCCGTGATCGGTGTGATCGCGCCGGGCGCACGCGCGGCAATCAACAGCACCCGCACGCGCCGGGTGGGCGTGCTCGCCACCAACCTCACTATTCGCTCGGGCGCCTACACGCGCGCCATTCAGGACCTGGATGCCGGCGTCGATGTATACGGCTGTCCTGCCTCGAGCTTTGTCGAGGTTGTCGAACACGAGCTTGCCTCGGGTGCACATCTGCAGGAACAGTGGCTTGAGAACGAGGACATCTTCGATACGCCTGCCGTGCGTGCGCTGGTGGGTGCCACGGTTGAGCCGCTGCGCGACCACGGTATCGATACCGTGGTACTCGGCTGTACGCATTTTCCGCTGTTGGTGGGACCTATCCGGCATGCGCTGGGGCCTGGGGTGCGCGTCGTGAGTTCCGCCGAGGAGACCACGCGCGAGCTGACCGATATCCTCACGCGCCGCGAGCAGCTGGCGGGCGACGCCGCCGAGCCGCAGCATCGTTTTGCCACGACGGCCGATAACATTGCCGAGTTTGCGGTGGCGGGCAGCTTTATCTTTGGTCAGCCGCTCAAGAGCATCGAACATATCGATATCGATGAGCTGAAATAGATGTAAGGCAGCCGCCAAAGCCTTCGCCACATCTTTTGCCGAAAGGATATTTCTATGGAGTACATGCAGGTCAACCGTGCCAACGGCCGCGCCGCCAACGAGTTGCGCCCCGTTAAGCTCACCCGTGGCGTCATGAAGCACGCCCACGGCTCGTGTTTGGCCGAGTTCGGTGACACGCGCGTGCTGTGCGCCGCCACTATCGAGGAGGGCGTGCCGGGCTGGCGAAAGGGAGCTAAGGCCGGCTGGGTGACCGCGGAATACGCCATGCTGCCGGCGTCGACCGGCAAGCGCTGCAAGCGTGAGCACGCCAACCGCAAGGGTCGCTCCATGGAGATCGAGCGCCTCATTGGCCGCAGCCTGCGTACCGTCGTCAACATGAAGGCGCTCGGCGAGTACACCGTCACCGTCGACTGCGATGTGATTCAGGCCGATGGCGGCACGCGTACAGCGAGCATCACCGGCGCCTGGGTGGCGCTGCACGACGCCCTCGCCATGTGGGTCGAGGCGGGCAAGATCGAGCGCATCCCGCTTACCGGCCAGGTGGCTGCCATCTCCATGGGCGTTGTCGACGGCAATACGCTGCTTGACCTCGATTATTCCGAGGACAGCCATGCCGAGGTCGACATGAACCTCGTCGCCACCGATACCGGTGAGATGATCGAGCTCCAGGGCACCGGCGAGCAGGCGCCCTTCGACCGCAAACGCCTCAACGCCCTGCTCGACCTGGGCGACAAGGGTGTCGCCGAGCTCATCGAGCTTCAGCGCCAAGCCATCGCCTAACCTGCCAAAAAGGGACAGGTTTATTTTGGTAGGTTTTATCTGCTGAAATGCTGCGTTGAAAGGTCCGATCGCCTGAGAGGGGAGGGGTCAAGTGCCCAAACGCCCCTCACGCGGCTTGATATAGAGACAAGGAGGCCAGTCATGGCACTTGAGAAGATTGACATCGACACCCTCGACCCGGCGGCGACCATCGTCGTGGCAACCGGAAACGCTCATAAGCTCACCGAGATCGAGGCCATTTTGGGCAAGGTCATGCCCGAGGTTCGCTTTGTGGCGCTCGGCCAGCTGGGTGATTTTGAGGATCCCGAGGAAAACGGCACGACGTTTTTGGAGAACGCCATCATCAAGGCCCAAGCCGCGGTCGAGGAGACGGGCCTTATGGCCATTGCCGACGATTCGGGCTTGGTCGTTGATGCCCTGGACGGCGAGCCGGGCGTGTATAGCGCGCGCTATGCGGGCGTGCATGGCGACGATGCCGCCAACAACGCCAAGCTGCTCGTTAACTTGGAAGGCGTGGCAGACGAGGATCGCACCGCGCGTTTTATGAGCGTCGTCGCGCTCATCGACACGGATGGTCTGGTCACCTATGGTGAGGGCGCCTGCGAGGGCGTTATCGCGCACGAGGGCCGCGGCGACCATGGTTTTGGCTATGACCCGCTGTTCCTGCCGGTCGACACGCCGGGCAAGACCATGGCCGAGCTGACGGCTGACGAGAAGAACGCCATCAGCCATCGTTTCCACGCGCTCGAGCATCTGTCCGCCAAGCTGACGGGCGAGGAGTAGGCCATGCGTGCGGTGGTGCAGCGCGTGCTCAACGCCGGCGTGACGGTCGACGGCGAGTGCGTGGGCCGCATTGGACGCGGCTACCTGGTGCTGCTGGGTGTGGGCCATGGCGATACGCGTGCCGAGGCCGACAAGCTGTGGGGCAAGCTCCGCGGGCTGCGTATCAACGAGGACGAGAACGGCAAGACCAATCTGGCGCTTGCCGATGTCGACGGCGAGGTGCTCGTGGTGTCGCAGTTCACGCTGTTCGCCGACTGCCGCCACGGTCGCCGTCCGTCGTTTACGGATGCCGGTGCCCCCGATGTCGCCAACGAGCTCTACGAGTACTTCCTGACGCTCGTTCGTCAAGATGTCGAACACGTGGCGCACGGTATCTTTGGCGCCGATATGAAAGTCGATCTTGTCAACGACGGTCCGTTCACCATCGTCCTCGATACCGACAAGGACGGAAAGCTTTCCGACGAGGAAATAGCCGTTCTGCAAGCC
>CANNPG010000004.1:0-16787 GCA_947507375.1 uncultured Collinsella sp.
ACGACGACGGCCCTCTACCAAGAGTTCAAGGTCAAGATAAAGGACTCCAAGATTGTCGATGCCGAACCAGGCGCTTTCTTGACAATCGGAGCAACCCTCAACGCCGAGCAAGTCGAGCACACGGACAGCCATGCGACGTATCGTATCGACCTCAGCATCCTAGGCCGACCGTCACGCACCTGTCTGCTCAAATGCGACATACGCGGCACCACACTACACATGTCCGAAATACAGATGCGCCCGGACAAGGGGTCCTCTTCTTGAGCAGTATACCCGCCTGCGCAGCTACTCCACCGGCTTGAAGATGGTGGCCTGGCCAAAGACGCTGCGGATGAGGGCCTTGGCCTCGTCCTCGGTCTGCGGGATGCTCGGGGCTGCGCCCTGATGGCCGAAGGGGCTGCCAGCACCGGGATTGGATTCCCAGGGAGCGGCGGGGACGTCGTCGTTTGCAGAGGCTGCGGGTGCCACAGCAGCGGCCTTGGTCGCGGACGCCGCACCCGGCACGTCGAACGGGGGCAGATCGTCCCCGCCGGCATCGGCAGCAAAGCCGCCGACCATGGCGTCGTCGTAGGGTACCTGCTCGGATTCCCACGGCGCGGCAGGCTGAGTCTTGGGAGCGGACGCGCGCTCGGGCGCACGGGGTGCGGGCTCGGTCGGGAGCTTACCCGTGGCAGGAGCACCGGCGGGGTTGTCGGAGCGTAGCCAGGGGGCTTTGCCCAGGTCAGACGACTTGGGCGCAGGCGAGACGGGCTTGGGCGCGGGTGTCGGAGCAGCCGGTTTGGGCGCCGCGGGCTTAGGCGCCGACGGGGTCGATGCCGCTACCGGTGCCGTTTGCTGCTGCGACGCGCTGGCGCTCGAGGATACAGGGGCCGCCGAGGACACGGGTTGCGGGTCCGCAGATGCCGCAGCCCGTGCAGATGGAGAATGCTCCTCATGTTGAGGAGCCGGCGTGCCACCCCCATCCAGGACATAGTCGACGGTACGACGACCGAAGACCGCGCAGACCGTCGGTAGGACCACCGACTGCGTATCAGCGCGACCGAGCATCTTAATGGCAAAAGTCGAACCCGCGGGGAACGAGACCGTGAGCTTGGAGCCGTCGTCGGCCGTGGCGCGGGCGTTGAGCAAAAGCCCTGCGTAGGAAGCCTGACGCGCCTTGACACGCTCGACAACCTCGGCCCATTTGCGCTGCAGCTCTCCGGCATCCTCGACCGCGGGCGTCTCGGCGGCACCGGCGGCGGCAACCTGGGCGGCGTTGTTGGACTGGGGCTTAGGTGCCGGAGCGGTGGCAGGCGCGGGGGCCGCAACGGGCTGAGGCGTCGGAGCCGGCGCAGGCTGAGGTGCAGGCGCTGCAGGCTTGGAAGCTGACATGGACGCAGAACGGGGCGCAGGCTGAGCCGTCGGAGCGGCAGCACCACGGTCCCAAGGCATACCGCCCTGGCGCGCGGACGTAACAGCGGGGGCAGCGGATGCCGCCGGGGCGGCAGCGCGGGCGCCCGAAATGAGCGTCGGCTGTTGGGCAGCAGCGGGTACGGATGCTGCAGGCGCGGCGGCCTGAGCAGCAGCCACGCTCGCCGGCACGGCGGCGTTGGCAACCATGGCCTCCAGGCGTGCCACGCGCTCGGCCAATGCCTCAATCGTTAAATCAGCCTCGGGACGAGCCAGACGCGTGCAGGCAATCTCGAGCACCAGGCGCACGTCGCTCGCGCCCCTCATCTCCAGTGCGGCATCGTCGAGCACTGTCAGCACACGAGCCAGGCGGTCGGCAGGATGCTCGCCAAAGGCAGCGGCCTCGGCAGCAAGCGCCTCGGCCTGCTCGGAGCCGCCCTCAAACAACTCGGCACGGGCACCGGCAACGCAGGCAACATACACGTCGCGCACGTGCGCCACCAGGTCGCGCGTCAGTTCCAGCAGATCGTTACCTTCCTCGACCTGCGCGCGAATAAGCCCATACAGCTCGGCAACATCGCGATCGGCAATGGCGCGGGAAAACTCGCCCAGAATCTGGTCCGAAACCTCGCCTAAAAGCGAGCGGGCGTCGTCCGCATGCACAGAACCGTTGCCAAAGACGCTCAGCTGCTCCAGCGTGGACAACGCGTCGCGCATGCCGCCCTTTGCATGGCGCGCCACGATAGCCAGCGCCTCGTCGTCGTAATCGAAGCCCTCCTGCTCGCACACGTATGCCAGGCGATGCTCGATATCCTCGTTGCCGATACGGTGGAAATCGAAGCGCTGGCAGCGCGAGAGGATGGTCTCCAGAATCTTTTGCGGGTCGGTGGTGCACAGCACAAAGATCACGTGCGCCGGCGGCTCCTCAAGCGTCTTGAGCAGCGCGTTGAACGCCGCCGTCGTGAGCATGTGGACCTCATCGATGATATAGATCTTGTACTTGCCGCGCACCGGGGCAAAGTTGACGGAGTTGATGATCTCCTCGCGCACGTTGTCCACGCCGGTACGGCTTGCAGCATCGAGCTCGTAGACATCCGGGTGGTTGCCCTCGGCGATGAGCTCGCACTCCTCGCAAGTGCCGTCGGGCATGCAGCCGCTTGCACCCTCGGCGCGCGCCGCCTCGGCATTGCGGCACAGCAGCGCCTTGGCAAGGATGCGCGCCATGGTGGTCTTGCCCGTGCCGCGCGGTCCGCAGAACAGGTAGGCGTGGGACAGGCGCCCCTCGGTGATGGCGTGCTCGAGCGTCGAGACGATATGCTGCTGGCCCACCACGGAGTCAAAGGTGAGCGGGCGATACTTTCGGTACAACGATTCCATGGGTGCTCCCCCGGGTATACTGAGATTTGTTGCCGCGACGGCCATGCGGTCGCACGGCATACTGCATTCATAATAACCCGTACGGCGAGCCCGCCGCGATAGGAGT
Source organism: uncultured Collinsella sp. (assembly GCA_947507375.1). Taxonomy (GTDB): domain Bacteria; phylum Actinomycetota; class Coriobacteriia; order Coriobacteriales; family Coriobacteriaceae; genus Collinsella. Next base: position 2,873 of record CANNPG010000004.1, read on the forward strand.
CTAAAGAGCATGGCAGACGCAGAGAGCAACCTCGTTCCCTCCGAAGCAGCCGACCAGGTCGAGGTCGCGCTCGAGGAGCAGGCCGCGGCCGACGACGGCATCCTGTACCTCAACGAGTACCAGTACGAAAACGACCTGGTCACCGACTTTGCGCGCCTGGTCGCCTCGCCCAGGCGCCGTGGCTCCCTGTACGTCGCCGCCGCGATTGCCGCGCTCATCGGCGTCGGCATGTTGGTGGCCGGCGGCAGCTGGATCAAGTTCGGCGTCGTGCTGATCGTGTTCGGCGCCTTTTTGGCCTGGTGGAGCAAGAACCTGCACCACACGCTAGCCCGCGACTTTATCGACGCCGTCGAGGCCGACGAGTCCATGGGTGGCCGCTATCGCCGCGTCGCCGCCAACGAGGACGGCCTGATGGTTTGGGGCAAGAGCGGCAAGTCGCAGTTCTTCCCGTTTGACAAGCTCGACCACGTACTCGACGGCGAGCGCATCTTTGTGGCCATGTTCGCCGACCAGGGCGTGACGATCCCCAAGGACACCTTCGTCCGTGGCGATGCCGAACAGTTTGGCTCCTTCCTCAAGGCCCGTATCAACAAAAAACTCCGCATCGAGACCAAGAAGAAGAAAATGAAGGCCGAGAAGGCCGCCGCCGAGGCCAAACAGGGCGACAAGCCCCAGGAGACCAAGGGCAAGCAGCGCAAGCAGAAGAAGAACAAGAAGAAGCGCTAAGGGCAAGCCAGACAGGCAGCCTCGCATCCCGTTATCCTCGCCATCCGCCCGAGCGTGCTACACTAGCAGCATCTATGCCACCGCGAACGGCTCGGCTCCGCGCCCGCCGCTCGCAAACGAACTTTAAACGCACGAGGGTTGGCCATGCCGCTTTTCTCGCAACATACCGCCCGGTTCTCGCCGGACGTTCCTTTGGAGGGCACCAGCTCTCGCGAGCTGCTCAAGCGGTACCAGCCGCTCGAGACACTTGCGACCGGCGGTTTTGGCTCCATCGAGATCTGCCGCGACACGCACCTGCGCCGCCGCGTCGCCATTAAGCGTATCCCCCTTATCAACGGTGCCGGCATGCCCGCCAGCGACATCATGGATGTCCTGCGCGAGGCGCACACCGCCGCCATGCTTCAACATCCCAATATCGTGCAGGTCATCGACTTTACGCACGACACAGCCTATGCCTACCTGGTTATGGAATATGTCGATGGCATGTCGCTGGCCGAATTTTTGCATCGCGTGGACGGCCACTCACTTACCTTTGACGAGGCCGCGGCCATTGCCGATGCCCTGGGCCAGGCGCTCACCTTCGCCCATAGTAATGGCGTACTCCACCTGGACATTAAGCCCGCCAACGTGCTCATCGACCACTCGGGCAATGTAAAGCTCACCGACTTTGGCATGGCGCGGCTGTCGTCCGCCGGTGGCTTTGGCGGCTCGCGCGGCGGCACCATCGGCTACATGCCGCCCGAGCAGCTCGATATCGAGACCGGCACGGTCGATGAGCGCGCCGATGTCTTTGCCCTCGCCTGTGTGATCTACGAGAGCCTGTGCGGCAGCGCCCCCTTTATGGCGGCTACGCCCGCCGACTCGCTCGACCGCATCATCGGCGGCGCCACCTATCCCAGCGAGCTGATACCACACTTTCCCCCGGGAGCCGAGGCCGCGCTCATGAGCGCGCTCTCCCCCATGCCGCAGGACCGCCCCAACAGCATCGAGGCATTTTGCGACCAGCTCCTTGCCGGTCTGGGCAGCGTGCGCGAGGGCCGTCACAGCCTGGAGCAAATGGTTGGCGAGCTTTCGGATGACGAGCAGGAGCTCGACGGTATCGAGCCGTCGCACTACGAGGGCGACGCCATCGAGGTCGACCCCGCGCTCGGCTGGGCGGGCACGCGCTGGAGCCATGCGCGCGACTACACCATGCGCACTATCTCGGCGCTAACGTGCGGCACCTTTAGCTTTTTGCTGATGCAAACGGCCGGGGTCGCGGCGCTTCCCGGCCTGGTCATTGAGGCTATCGCGATCGGAGCGGCGGCTGGCCTGGCCCCCCAGATTGGCTCGGCCATCTCGGCTGTGGGCTTTTTGGTGCTCATGGCCAACGCCACCATGCAGGCGCAGGGCATCCTGTCAATGCTGCCCGTCGCGGTGATCTTTGCCGCCGCCATGTCCGGTTGGTGGATCGCCTGGGGTCGTACCGAGGCTGCCGCGAGCGCCGCGCTCACCTGTGCGCTCGCGCTTGGCTGTCTGACCGGCAATACCTTCCTGGCAGCTGGGGTCGCCGCCAGCGTCGCGTCATTTTGGCTCGGCCCGGCAAGCGCCGCCGCGGCAACGGGCATGGGCGCGCTTTTTGCCCGTCTGGCCACGGTCGCGCTTTCAGCCGGAGGCGTGCTGGGGCTCGGTAACGTTGCCGCAGCGCTGGGAGACCCGCTCCTTTGTGCTGCCTTTGTGCTGGTCGCGGCAACTGCCGCAGCGTCATCCGCGCTGCTCAATGCCCATGCCAAGCGTGCCGATCAGGGCTCAAACCTTGCCGCAATCGCCGCCATCGCTGTCACCGGCATCGGCTGCGCAGCGGCGTCCTGTCTTGCACACCATATGGAAATTGCCAGCCTTGCAGCCGCGGTCATCGCCAAGGCGGCGGTTGCGGGAATCCTATCCTCTATAATCGTTGGGATATGCCTATATTTGCTCGGATACCAAAGAACCTATACGGAGAGTGATCTTTCGTGAACTTCCTGAACATCTTCGAGGACCACGTGGCCGGCATCTTCGGTGCCACCCGTGCCCCGTTCTCCTTTAAGAAGCTTGCCAAGCAGGCCGCTCGCGACATGGAGGATCAGACTCTGGTGATCAACGGCGTCAACACGGCGCCGGCACTCTATACCATCCTTATCGCCGCCGACGACGATCCCATGCTCGCCCCGTTCTACCCCGAGCTTTCGCGCGAGGTCCGCGAGTTTGTGAAGGCACAGGCCGAAAAGCGCCGCTATGTGTTTGTCGGCGAGCCCCTCGTGCGCTTTATGATCGATCCGCAGCTGCGTGCCGGCAAGTTCTCGGTCTTTGCCGAGAACGTCGATGCCCCCACGCTCGGCCGCCTGTACGAAGAAGAGCGCGCCTATCAAAACGGCCTGGGCCAGAACAACTCCGCGGCAAGCCGTGCCGCCAGCGCCCCGCGCGCCGGCCAGCAGCAGTTTGCCGCCCCGCAGCAGCAGCGCCCCGCCGCCATGCCCCAGCAGCAGCCGACGCCTCGCGCCGCCGCTCCCGACCCGCTTGCCGTGGCAGACCCCTTCGCGCCTAGCGTCCCCGACCCCGCCGCTCCCATCCCGGTGCCGCAGACCGTCTCGCGTGACGCGCTTGCCGGCATGGGCGGAGCCGCCGCGACCGGTGCCGCCGTGGGCCTAGGCGCCGCAGCCGGTATCGCCTCCAACATGGCGAGCACTCGCGCCCCGCAGCGCCCGCTCGCCCAGCTCGTCGACGTCGTGAGCGGCGAGAGCCATAGCATCACCTCCGCACAGGTGACCATCGGTCGCGAGCGCTCAGTTTCCGACATTGCCCTGCGCGACCCCAACGTGTCGCGCCGCCACGCCCAGCTCACCTTTACGGGCTCGGATTGGTCGATCGAGGATCTCAATTCCACCAACGGCACGCTCGTCAACAACCGCCGCATTACGCGCTGCCCGCTGCGCAACGGCGATCTGCTGACGTTTGGCCTGAGTACCTTTGAATTTAGGGGATAGTCGCTTATGAACATCGATATCGTCCTTTTTGCAGGCCGCATCGTCCTGGTCGCCCTGCTCTATATCTTTCTGTTCGCCGTCATGAAGACCGGCGTGGGACTTGTGCGTGGACAGCGCCGCGACTCGGCTATCTGGACGATCGATGTGGACAAGGGTCCGCGCGGTATCCGCGGCATCCACGTAGACATGCTCGGCCCCGTCATCGTCGGTCGCTCGCCATCTTCGGACATCTGCATCAACGAACCGTTCGTCTCGGCCTCGCATGCGCGCTTTTCGCTACAGGGCCCGGCGCTCATCATCGAGGACCTCAACTCGCTTAACGGCACGCTCGTCAACGGCCGCCAGCTCGTGGAGCCCGCAACGCTGCGCGAGGGCGACGAAGTCCAGATTGGCGACGTGGTCATGAAGGTGAACCGTCGATGATCGACGAGGAGAACAAGTCCGCAACTATGACCGAGGCACCGGCCGCCACCACAGCTGCGCCGGCCCACGCCGCTCCGGCGGGCTCCGCACCCGTGGAACCCGAGGACACCGTGTTCTCCCTGCCTCTTTCGCATGTAACGCATGATATTTCGGATCTCGCCGATAACGAGGACGAAGGGGATGCCGTAGCGGCGCCCATCGGCGCACATGCTGCGGAGCAGCCCACAGCGCCCGAAGCAACCCCGGCGGCGGGGCACTTTGCAGAGCCCGTCGCCGTGGCAATCAACGAGAGCGCTGCGGTGTTTGCAGCACCCGAGCCCGCCGCGCCGGCGTTTCCCATAGCCCCGGCATCCGAGGTTGCGCCCGCGTCTACGCCGGCGCCCGAGCCTATAGACGTCAGCCCGCAAGACGACGAGTCGACCGCCCGCGTGTCCGAGGAGCCCGGCTCCCCGGACACCGGCGATTCTGAATCAAACGCCGAGACCGACACCGTCTCTCCCGGTGACACAGCAGAGATCGACGTTGCCGCCGTTGAGGCCAAGCTCAAAGACCCCGGGTCGACCATGAGCTTTGAGCCCCTGACCGAGGAACGCATCGAGACCGACTCGACCTATGATGCCGGCACCACCACGCAACTCATGTGGGGCGCCCGCTCTGACGTTGGCTGCGTGCGCCCGCACAATGAGGATTCCTACCTGGTGCAGTCGCCGCTCTTTTGCGTATGCGACGGCATGGGCGGTCACGCCGCCGGCGAGGTAGCCTCTTCTATCGCTGTCGAGACCATCGCCAAGACAGCTCCTCAGTCTGCCGACGCCGCACGCCTGGCGGCAGCCGTCGAGGCTGCTAACGCCGCCGTAATCGAGGCCGCCTTGAATGGCCTGGGCAAGCCCGGCATGGGCTGCACAGCCACTTGCGCCTATATCGAAAACGACACGCTCGCCATCGCCCACGTGGGCGACTCGCGCGCCTACCTGCTCCACGAGGGCACGCTCATCCGCGTGACCCGCGACCACTCCTATGTGGAAGAACTCGTGGACGCCGGCGAGATCACGGCAGACGAGGCTCGCGTCCACCCCAACCGTTCGGTCATCACCCGCGCACTGGGCTCGGACCCCGCCATGTATGCCGACCACTTCACTCTGCATATCGAGGAAGGCGACCGCCTGATCCTGTGCTCCGACGGCCTCTCGAGCATGATTCCCGATAGCGATATCGAGAACATCGCCACGCAATCCTCAACCGCGCAAATCTGCGTCGACAACCTAGTGGACGCGGCGCTTGCCGCCGGCGGCCACGACAACGTGACCGTAGTAGTCGTTGACCTGGTTGACGATGGCGTCATGCGCGAGGCGCAACGCGTGCGTCGCCGCAACGTTACCATCGCCGCCATCCTGGCCCTCGTCTTTGTGCTGGCAGCTGGCATCTGGGCCTACACGGGTGTCACCGGCTCGTACTACCTGGGTACCTACCAGGGCAATGTCGCCGTCTGGCGCGGCCTGCCCGGCAAGCCACTCGGACTCAAGCTCCACTGGCTCGAAAGCGAAACCAGCATCAAGCTGTCCGACCTGCCCGAAGACACGCAAAACCGCCTCAAGGCGGGCATTCCGCAAACAAGTGTCGACGATGCGCAGGACACGATATCCAAGTACCGCCACCAGATCGACGAGGAGCAGACCCGCCAGGTGATCGACGCGCAAACGATTCGCGACAACACCAATCAGGGATCGACCTCCGAATCAGATTCCGAGAAAACCGCCGAACAGTCCGCCGAGGCCGAAGCCTCCGATAAGAATTAGAAAGGGAGTGCCGCTTATGAGTCGCCGCAACACCGAGCTGCTCTTGCTCATCGCCTCGGCGTTCCCCGTCATCCTGCTGTATGCGATGTACGTCCTCACCGCGGGCGCTGCCATCTCCTTTGAGACGCTCGCCGTACCGATCGGCCTCTTTGCCGCCTTTGCCGCGGCCCACATTGCCGTGCGCATCTTGGCGCCCGGTGCCGACCCCGCCATCCTGCCCATCGTATTTATACTTTCGGGCATCGGCATCACGTTTGTGACGCGTCTCGCCCCCGCTCTCGCCATCTCACAGCTCATCATCCTGTTTGTCTCGGTGGCCCTGATGGTGGGAACGCTCGCGTTGGTTAAGAACCTCGACGTGGTCATGCGCTACAAGTACACCTTTGGCATCATCGGCATCATTCTGCTGATGCTGCCTATCTTTATCGGCACCACGATCTCGGGCTCCAAGCTGTGGATTCGCATCGCGGGCTTTACCATCCAGCCCGGCGAGTTCGCCAAGGTCTTTATCGTGCTGTTCCTGGCCGGGTACCTGGCCGAGAACCGCGAGCTGCTCTCCATCTCCAACCGCAAGATCTTGGGCTTTAAGATCCCTCGCCTGCGACTGCTACTGCCGTTGTTTGCCGTGTGGGGTGTGTGCCTGCTCGTCGTCGTCTTCGAACGCGACCTGGGTTCGGCCGTGCTGTTCTACACCATCTTCTTGCTGATGCTCTACGTTGCCACGGGGCGCTTTTCGTATGTCGTTATCGGCCTTGCGCTCTTAGCCGTTGGAGCCGTGGGCGCCTACAAGTTCCTGTCGCACGTTCAGGTGCGTTTCCAGGTTTGGGTCGATCCGTTTAAGGACGCCCAGGGTCAGGGCTACCAGATCGTCCAGTCGCTCTTCTCGCTTGCCGATGGCGGTCTGGTCGGTGTTGGCATCGGCAACGGCATGGCCAACAACATCCCTGTCGTCGAGTCCGACTTTATCTTCTCGGCTATCGGCGAGGAGATGGGCCTTTTGGGCGGCGGCGCCGTGCTCATCCTGTTTATGCTCTTTGCCGTGCGTGGCCTGACCACAGCTGCCCGCGCAAAGTCCGACCTCGCCGCCTTTAGCGCTACCGGTCTTACGGCAGCCATCAGCTTCCAGGCCTTCTTGATCGTTGGCGGCGTTACCCGCCTGATCCCGCTGACCGGCGTCACCCTGCCCTTTATGAGCCAGGGCGGCTCCTCGCTGCTGGCGAGCTTTATCATCGTCGCGCTCCTGCTGCGCGCCGGTGACGAGGCTACCGGACGCGAGGCCGAGCTTACCGGCACCGGCACCATGGCCGCCATCACCGATGATCAGGTCGCATCTGCCGCCGCCCCGACGGGCACGCGCTTTGCCACCTCGTCTTCCTACGGCAGCGGCAGCCATTCCGTCGGCTCGCGCATGCGACGTCGCCTGCTCGACACGCCTGAATCCGGTGTGCTCGGCCGCGTTGCGCTCGCCAACCGTCTAACCCGCGCGGTGCTCGCCTTTACGGCGCTGTTCGCCATCCTTATCGGGAACCTCACCTATGTCCAGGTCATTAAGGCCAAGGACTATCAGGACATGCCGACCAACAACCACACCATCGCCCGCTCCAAGTACATCCAGCGCGGCTCCATCATCACGTCCGACGGCGTGACGCTGGCCGAGTCGCTGCAGCAGGAGGACGGCACCTACGTACGCTCCTACCCCAACGGTAACCTGGCAGCGCACGTGGTTGGCTACGTGAGCCAGCAGTATGGCACCACCGCCATCGAGAGCGTCATGAACGACACGCTCACCGGTTCTAAGGACTACTCTAGCTGGAACAACGCCATCGCGTCGCTCGCGGGCCAGACCCAGCCGGGCAATACCGCCAAGCTCACTATCGACTCGCGCATCCAGACGGCTGCCGAGCAGGCGCTCAAGGGCTTTAAGGGCGCTGTGGTGGTCATGGATCCGCGCACCGGTGCGGTCCTTGCGTGCGCGAGCTCGCCCACCTATGACAACACCAACATCGATGCCCTGATGCAGTCGGGCGGTGGCGAGGACGGCTCCATGTACGACCGCGCCATGGACGCGCTCTACACCCCGGGCTCGACCTTTAAGGTCGTCACACTCTCCGCGGCACTCGAAACCGGCACCGCCAGCCTTACCAGCACGTACCAGGCGCCCGGCTCTATGGACATCGGCAACGCGCCGGTCACCAACTCTGCCAACGAGAGCTACGGCACCATCAGCCTGCTGCAGGCCTTCGCCGTATCGTCCAACGTCGTCTTTGGCCAGGTGGCCAACGAGGTCGGCGCCAACTCGCTGGTACAGTTTGCCAACGCCTTTGGCTATGGGCAAAAGCTGGGTCAGGACCTTACCGCCGCGGCCTCCATCATGGCCGACCCGTCGCTTATGACCGAGTGGGAGACCGCTTGGGCAGGCGCCGGCCAACCCGTCGGCATGGACCACACGCCTGGCCCGCAGACCACCGTCATGCAGAATTGCGTGATCGCTGCCGCTATCGCCAACAGCGGCGTGGTCATGGACCCGTTCTTTGTGTCCCAGATACTCGCCCCGGACGGAACCGTGGTTAAGACCACGCAGTCCCGCTCGCTGGGCCAGGCTGTCAGCTCCACCACGGCCGACCAGGTCAAGCAGGCCATGCTCGCCGTCGTCCAGTCCGGTACCGGCACCGATGCCCAGATTCCGGGCGTCAAGGTTGCCGGCAAGACCGGTTCGGCCGAGACCGGCGGCACCAACGTCAACTCTATGTTTGTTGGCTTTGCACCTTATGATTCACCCACGGTTGCCATCTCGGTGGCCCTGGAGGATTACGACAAACACGACGTCGAGGCGGCCAAGATTGCCGGCATCGTCCTGACCGCGGCGCTCGCCGCACAGGGAGCGTGATGCCCGTGATCAAAGCGGATACTTGGGGCACGCCGCGGCCGATGAGCTAGCGGCAACGCGCCACACGGCCCCAGCGGCCACACATTTGGTACTACACACATCGTTGAGCGAATAGTTATGTTAGGAGCAGGAATGGAACAGAGGGTCCTCGGGGGAAGATACCTCCTCAAGGATAAGGTGGGGACAGGCGGTATGGCGACCGTCTTCCGTGCACAGGATCAGGTCCTCGACCGCACGGTTGCCGTCAAGATCATGCTGCCGCAGTATGCCGGCGACGCCACCTTCGCCGCCCGCTTTAAGCAGGAGGCCCAGGCAGCTGCCGGCCTGTCCTCCCCCTATATCGTGGGCGTCTACGACTGGGGCAAGGACGGTGACACCTATTACATCGTCATGGAGTACCTGCGCGGTACCGACCTTAAGAGCGGCATCAAGAGTCACGGCGCCCTCGACCCCAAGAAGGTCGCGCAGATCGGCTCGCAGATCAGCTCCGCGCTTTCGGTCGCACACAAGCACGAGATCATCCACCGCGACATTAAGCCGCAGAACATCATGGTGCTGCCCGACGGCAACATCAAGGTGATGGACTTTGGCATCGCGCGTGCCAAGAACAGCCACCTCACGCAAGACAACAACGTGCTGGGAACCGCCCACTACGTCAGCCCCGAGCAGACCCGCGGTCAGGACCTCGGCCCCACCTCGGATATCTACTCGCTGGGCGTCGTGATGTACGAGTGCGCCACCGGCCGCGTTCCCTTTGACGGTGACGACGCCATCTCGGTCGCACTCAAGCAGGTCAACGAGCTGCCTATTCCGCCGAGCCAGATCAACTCCGGTGTCGACGCCGACCTTGAGCGCATCATCCTCAAGTGCATGGAGAAAGACCCGGCAAACCGCTTCCAGACCGCCGACGAGCTGCGTCAGGTGCTCAACAGCTACCTGTCGGGCCGTGCCGTCAACGTCTCGGAGCCCACGCGCATCATCGGTGCCCCCGGTGAGCTGGGCGCCACCAAGACTCGCGAGCTTTCCGATCAGACGCGCGCCATGGTGCGTCCCGTCTCGGGCGTGAGCGGCCAGAATACCACCCGTAGCTCGGTTTCGGGCTCCACCGGCTCCTACGAGGTCGAAAAGCCCAAATCCAACAAGAACAAGATCATCGCCGCCGTGGTGGCAGCCGTTGCCGTCATCTGCATCGTGGTGGCCTTTGCCACAGGACTCTTTGGCGGCGAGCAGGTCACCGTGCCCGATGTGCTGGGCAAGGACCAGCAGACTGCCGTCGAGCTGATCAAGGAAGCCGGCCTCGAGGTCGGCACCATCGACCAAAGCTACAACGACGATGTCGACGAGGGCAAGGTCGCCGAGCAGACGCCCAACGGCAACACCAAGAAGGCCAAGGGCACCAAGGTGAACCTGGTAATCTCCAAGGGTCCCAAGCCCTCCGAGAAGGTTGAGGTTCCCCATCTTGTCGGCCTGACCAAGGACCAGGCCGAGGCCGCGCTGGCAAGCGTTGGCCTGAAGGGCAACGCCTCCGAGGAGGCCAACGAGGCCGATGAGGGTCAGGTCTTTGAGCAGGGCACCGAAGCCGGTAAGGAAGTCGCGAAGGGCACGACCATCTCGTACAAGGTCTCGAGCGGCCCGGATACCACGTCCGTCCCCGATCTGACCGACATGACCGAGGCCCAGGCGCGCAACGCCCTCGATATGGCAGGCTTTGGCGTCGACGTTAGCTACCAGGAGAACGACTCGGTTACCGAGGGCACCGTGATCAGCTGGAACCCCAGTGGCAAGCAGAAGCCCGGCGCCACGATTACCGTCGTCATTGCCAAGAAGTCCGGCAAGGCCAGTGTTCCGGGCAACCTGTACGGCAAGAGCATCTCCGCCGCCGTCACCGCGCTCAACAACGCCGGTTTCTATAACATTGGCTTCTGTGACCAGAACGGCAATCCCGTAAGCGGTAACGAGGATGCCACCGTTACGGGCGTCTCCCCCACCGGCAAGCAGTCCACCGACAGCACGATCACGCTAACAGTCGCACTTTCTGGCTCGGGCTCTGACTCTGGCTCGGGCACGGGTGACGATTCCGGTACGAACAACTAGTCGCCACCCCACCGCTCATCACGGCTTTCGCCGCAAACATATTCGCTCACAGGCGCCCGCTTGCTCCCCCAGCAAGCGGGCGCTTTGTTTATCGACAGGCCAGGGCTCCATAGCAACACAAAGAGGCCCGCAAAAACAAGCCTCCCAGGTGACAACAGAATATGTAATGCAGTAATTACTAGCCGCAGAACTTCACCATGGTCTCGACCACGAGCTTCTCGGAGTTGAGCTGCTGTATCATGATGCCCTGCTGGAACAACGGGATGTTGGCGCGCGTGCGCTCCGGATCGGAGTGCTCGACGAACTCCTTCTTATCCAAGGTGCAGACCGAGCGCGACAAAACGACTTCGAAGCGACCCATTACGGCATCGCGCATGCGCTACAATCTCGGTTAATCTGTTAACCACCCGAAAGCAGCAGGAGGCCCCATGCCCACACCAGGCAAGCGCCCATCCATGCGCCAGATTGCCGTCGCGGCCGGCGTATCCGTCGCCACGGTCTCCCACGTCATCAACGGCAGCGGCCGTTTTTCCGAAGACACCCGCAAACGCGTGGAAGCCGCCCTAAAGGAATACGGCTACGTCACGAACATGGCGGCGAAGAGCCTCCGTATGGCCCAGTCCCGGACCATCGGCATGATCGTGCCGGACATCTCCAACGACTTCTTTTCCAAGATCGCCCTGCATGTGGAGCGCGAGCTGGCAACCGAGGACTACTCGGTCTTTGTTTGCAACAGCGCCAATGACCCCGCCCGCGAGCGTGACTACTTCCGCACGCTGGCAAGCAAGCAGGCCGACGGTATCATCTGTATCTCCGGCCTGCGCAGGCTCGACGGCGAGTTCGTCCCCCACGGAATCCCCGTGGTCTGCATCGACCGTGCGCCCGAAAACGACCTCGGTTTCCCACACGTGGGCTCCGACAACATCGGCGGTGGCTACATGGCGACCGAGCACCTCATCGAGCGCGGCTGCAAGGACATCCTGAGCATCTCGAGTTTTACCGCCAACTACCCCGGCAACGAGCGCCAGATGGGCTACGAGCGGGCGCTCGCCGCGCACGGAATGCCGCTACGCCGCGACTACCAGCTGTTTGTCTCGGGTAAGCAGCCGAGCATCATCGAGTCGGAAGAGCTCGTGACCGACTTCCTCTCCACGGGCTACCCCGTCGACGGCGTCTTCGCCCATAGCGACCACGCAGCCGTGGGCGCGCTGCGTGCGCTCGTTGCCGCCGGCAAGCGCGTACCCGAAGACGTCCGTCTCATCGGCTTCGACGATTCCATTTACGCGCAGCTTCCGACGCCGCAAATCAGCACCATCCGCCGCTTCCCCGAGCGCCTCGCGCACGAGGGATGTCAGGCCCTGCTCGCCCTGCTGCGCGGCGAAGAGCCCGAGATGGAGACGCTTGTCCCCGTTAAGCTCGTGCAACGCGCGAGCAGCTAGACAGCGGGCAGCGAATAGCCGCGTTTTTCTCTCGCATGTGCTCTATCCCACGCGCGACATGCAAAAAGCCCGCCACCACACTGAACTGCCTCCCATTTCTTGGACATGAGAAATGGGAGGCTTTCTTTATGCGCGTTGATTTGAGGGTGAAGCATGATGTCGAGGCCAGGAAGGCGGCCATAGGGCTCTTCGAGCTCGGGCACGGGTATAAATCTGCCGCGATTGCCCTTTCGCTTCCCGCGGAAGCCGTGAGAAGATGGCAGGAGATATACCGCGCATTCGGGAGCGAGGTGCTGCTGCGCATGGACGGAAAGCAGGGCAGGTACACATACGAGCAGAAGGTCGCCGCCGCCTCCGCCGTCGTCGACGGCGGCATGACGAAGACCGAGGCGATGGCGGCGTTCGGCATAATGTCGATGTCGCCGCTCAAGAAGTGGTGCGCGCTATACCGCCGGGGCGGCGCGGAGGCCCTGCGCCCGAGGCCCAAGGGCCGGCCGAGCGGTTCCAGGGCGAGGCCGCGGACCCGCGAGGAGGAGCTCGAGGAGCGGTGCCGTAGGCTCGAGGCCGAGGTGGCCTACCTAAAAAAATTACGCGCCCTGGTCGAGAGGGACGGGCTCTGACCAGGGCGAAGGCCGAAGCGGTCGCGGCCCTGCGCGCCGAGGGGCACGCGCTCGGGCACCTGCTCGCATGCGCCGAGCTCAAGCGGTCGACCTACTACTACGCCCTCGCGCACCCGCCGAGGCCCACGCGCGCCGAGCTCCGGGAGGCGGCCGCCGAGATCTTCTCGCGCACCGCCAACGGCTGCGGGCACCGGCAGATAGCGATGTGCCTCAGGGCGGAAGAGGGGGCCGTGATAGCCGACAAGACCGTGCTCAAGATGATGCGCGAGATGGGGATCCGCTGCGGGATCAGACGCGAGACGGCCTACCACAGGTACAACTCGTACAAGGGCGTCGTCGGCAGGACGTTCGAGAACGTGATCGCGAGGGATTTCGACGCCGGGGCCCCGTGGCAGAAGCTGGGGACGGACGTCACCGAGTTCAAGGTAGCTGGCGGCAAGGCCTACTGGGCCCCGACGCCGGACTTCTGCACCAAGGAGATCGTGGCGAGCGACATATCGACCACGCCCGACATGGGCCAGCAGGCGAGGATGCTCGACGAGCTGCTGTCCAAGATCCCCGAGGGCGCCGCCCCGACCATGCACTCGGACCGGGGCTGGCAGTACCAGCACGCCTCATACACATCCAGGCTCGAGGCCGCCGGCATCGTCCAGAGCATGTCCAGGAAGGCGAACTGCATCGACAATGCCGCCACCGAGCAGCTCTTCGGCCACGTCAAGGACGAGTTCTACAGGGGCCGCGAGTGGAAGACGTTCGAGGATTTCAAACGCGACCTGGAGGAATACATAGTCCACTGGAACACGAGCCGGAGGCAGGTAAGATTGAAGGGCCTGACCCCGGAGGAGTACCGGAATCAGGCCCTTGCGGCCTATGGAGTGGGAAGGATAAACTGGACTTTCTTTTAAGGATCCTCAAGCGTATTGCC
>CANNPG010000005.1:0-16476 GCA_947507375.1 uncultured Collinsella sp.
TACAGATGCATCGCCGGCGCGTTCTTTGGAGTGCTTGGTGTTCAGTAGGGCATCCGTCATAATGAGAATAATGTAAGAGGGGGCGTCGCGCACACTGTGCTGCGGCGCCCTTTTGCCGAAAGGTGGACAAGATGGAGTATCCGCAGCTTGCCGTCATGAATATCAGCCATCGTTATTTTGACCTTGAGGAATTCTTTTCTTCGGCAGCGGCCTCGGGCTACACGTGTTGCGAGCTTTGGACCGGGGCGATGCATCTGTATGTCGATTGCCATGGATACGATTCGCTCGAGCAGGTGCGGGAGCTGTCGCAGCGGTATGGGGTTCGGATTGTGGGGCTTTGTCCCGAACAGAACAACCCCAAGCCGTGGAATATCGCGGCGCGTGGGAATGAGGCGCGTGCCCGCACGCTCGCGTACTTTAAGAACGTTGTGGATATCGCGGCGGAACTTGGAGCCGAGCAGGTCATGGTCTCGAGCGGCTGGGCATTTTTGAACGAGCCAATCGAGGACGCGTGGGGTCGCAGCGCCTCGATGCTGCGTGCGATTGCCGAGCATGCGGGAGAGCGCGGCGTGCGACTGGTGCTCGAGGCCCTACAGCCGGTTGAGTCGATGATCGTGAACTCGGCGGCCGACACGAAGCGCATGATCGAGGCAGTTGATCATCCGGCACTTAAGGCGTGTCTGGATTTGGGCGCTATGGCGGTGGCAGGGGATACCATCGACGATTATTTCGATCTGCTTGGCGAAGATGTCGCCCACGTGCATTTTGTCGATGTTGCGGCAGATGGCACGACGCATCTTGCCTGGGGTGACGGCGACCGCGATATGCGCGCCGACCTGGATAGGCTGGTGGCGCGCGGCTATCGCGGAGTTGTTTCGGCCGAGACCTATGACGGGCGCTATTTCGCCGACCCCGCAGCTGCCGATGCGCAGGTAATGGCAGAGTATCGTCGTGCGATTGGCGCCTAGGCGGGTTTGGGTTGCGGCGATCTGCCCTATGTTTCCAAATGAATACGGCGTGAGCGGCTGCGATGGATTTTCCCCGCAAACACTCTAGTATGCTAAAGTACCCAGAAGACCGGCGGAGCTATGCCGGTCTTCTGTTCTATACGAAACACAGCATGAGGAGGCTCACCAGATGACGGCCACACCGTGGGGATTCCGGGACATATTGCCCGAGGAGGCTCAGGCGCGCGAGGAGATTGCGCTGACGGTGAAGGGCTGCTTTAGGGAGCATCATTACCTGCCGGTCGAGACGCCGCTGCTCGAGGACAAGGGCTCTCTCGAGGAGGGTGGCCGCATTGCGGACACCCCGTTTAAGCTCTTTGATGATGACGGCCGCCTGCTGGTGGTCCGTCCCGACAACACGCTGCCGATCGTGCGCTTGGTTTCGACCCGCATGCGCGCGGCCGATCTGCCGCTGCGCCTTCGCTACGAGGCGCCGGTGGTTCGCGAGTGCCAGCGCAATGCCGGCGGCTCGCGTCAGTTTACGCAGTTGGGTTTTGAGCTTATCGGTGTGGGCGATACCGCGGGCGATGTCGAGATCGTCTCGCTGGTGGCGGAGGCTGTGCGCAAGCTGGCACTGCCCGATGCGCGCATTATCGCGGGTAGCGTGCGTCCGTTTAAGGAGTTGCTCGCGGCGTGCGAGGATCGCGAGCTGGCTGCCGAGGCATTGCGTTGTGTGCACGCTAACGACTTTGTGGGCCTCGATGCCCGTGTGGCGGCAAGCGCCGAGCCCGAGGCCGTCAAGGCTGCCATTAGCGAGCTGCCGCGCCTGCACGGTGGTGCCGGGGTGCTCGACCGCGTCGATGCGCTGCTGGCGGCGGCGGGCATTGTTGCGCCGCTCACGCGCGAGCTGCGTGCCCTGGTCGAGGGCCTGGCTCCCGAGGATGCCCAGGTGCTGTCCTTCGACTTCTCCATCATGAACTCGTTTGATTACTACACGGGCCTGGTCTTTAAGGCCTATGCCGGCGGCCTGCCCGATCCGGTGGGTTCGGGCGGACGCTACGACTCCATCTTTACCGGTGCATTTGGCGACGGCATCGAGGTGCCGGCGGCGGGCTTCGCCTTTTCGCTCGAGCGCCTGGAGGCCGCGCGCACCTCGGCGGAGGACGCTGCTTCCGATGGCGACCATGCCGTGGGGCGCGGTGCCGAGGGTCCGCTGCGCATCGCCGTGCCCAAGGGGTCGCTCAAGGCCGACACACTCGACGTGCTCGAGGCCGCGGGCTTGGATGTCTCTGAGCTGCGCGACCCCGGTCGTCACCTCATCGTGCGCGGCCGAGACACACACGCCGGCGAGGGTACGGTCGGCGATATCGAGTTTGTCATCGTGCGACCCAGCGATGCGCCCGCCTTTGTGGGCTGCGGTGGTGCCGATTGCGGCATCTGTGGCTGGGACTCGCTCATCGAGGCAGACCTCAACTTGCTGCAGCTGGTCGATCTGGGCTACGGCCTGTGCACCTTTATCGAGGCGGAGCCCGCGTGGCGCGCCGGCCAGGCCGAGCGCAGCTATGCCCGCCGCGGGTCGCTTCGCGTGGCCACCAAGTACCCGCGCATCGCGAGCGCTTGGTATGCCGAGCGCGGCGTGAATGCCGATATCGTTTCGCTGCACGGCAACATCGAGCTGGGCCCCATCGTCGGTATGACCGACCGTATCGTGGACATTACCGCCACGGGCGCCACGCTGCGCGATAACGACCTGGTCATCACCGGCCGCATCATGGACTGCACGGCCCGCTTCTTTGTCAATCCGGGTGCCGCACGTCTGGATCCGCGCGTACGCAATCTGGCAGATCGCTTGGCGGCAGCCGTGAAGGACAGGCATTTTGAGCCCGTTGCGGGCTCGGCACAATAGCGCGAGCACGTACGGGCGCCCCAACGTCCGGGCTGCGGGCTGATTGGCACCGCCGCCCGGTCTCTCGTTTTTCGAACAAAACCTCGACCGATAGGGGATACCGATATGAAGACCATCAAGCTTGCTCCCGGTGAGCGCCTCGTTACCAACCAGCTCAACCGTAAGGGCGTGCTGCCGCAAAACATCGTCGACGCCGCCCGCGATATCGTGGCCAACGTGCGTGCCAATGGCGATGCCGCGGTCCGCGATTACTGCCAGCGTTTTGACGGCGTTGAGCTGCAGAGCTTCCGTTTGCCGCAAGAGCAGATTGATGCCGCGCTCGACGGCCTTGATCCCGCCTTTGTCGCGGCGCTCGAAAAGGCTGCACGCCAGATTCGCGAGTTCCACCAGCGCGAGGTCGAACAGAGCTGGTTTACTACGCGCCCGGACGGCACGATGCTCGGCGTTAAGGTGACCCCGCTCGCGGCGGCCGGCATCTATGTGCCGGGCGGTCGCGCGCAGTATCCCTCCACCGTGCTTATGAACGCCATTCCCGCCAAGGTGGCCGGCGTCAAACGCGTGGTCATGGTGACCCCGCCGCAAAAGGACGGCCTGATCAGCCCCTACACGCTCGCCGCGGCAAAGCTCGGCGGCGTGGACGAGATCTATATGGTGGGCGGCGCCCAGGCCGTGGCCGCACTGGCGTACGGTACCGAGACCATTCCGCGCGTCGACAAGATTACCGGCCCGGGCAACGCCTTTGTCGCCGCTGCCAAACAGATTGTCTCGGGTGACGTGGGTATCGATATGGTCGCTGGCCCCTCCGAGGTCTGCGTGCTGGCCGACGCCACGGCCAAGCCCATGGTGGTCGCGGCCGACCTGATGGCCCAGGCCGAGCACGATCCGCTGGCGGCCTGCTATCTGGTGACCTGCGACGAGCAGTTTGCGCGCGAGGTCGAGGCGGGTATCGATATTCTGGTCGCGCAGTCGCCACGCGCCGAGATCACGCGCGCCTCACTCGACAATGAGGGCACCATCGTGGTGGCCGCCGACATGGCTGCCGCCGTCGAAGCGGTGAACACCGTGGCGCCCGAGCACCTTGAGCTGCACTGCAAGGACGCGATGGGCCTGCTCGGCGGCATTCGCAACGCCGGCGCCATCTTTGTGGGCGCTTGGAGCTCCGAGCCGCTCGGCGATTACGTTGCCGGCCCCAATCACACGCTGCCGACCGGCGGTACGGCCATGTTCTCCAACCCGCTTTCGGTGGAGGAGTTCGTCAAGCGCTCGAGTGTCATTTGCTATACGCCCGAGGGCCTGCTTTCCGATGCTCCCGCTACGCAGCGCCTGGCCGAGGCCGAGGGTCTGTGGGCACACGCGCTTTCGGCCGCACTGCGCCGCCGCGTGTTGGAGCAGGGCGAGGATGCCGTGAGTGCCGAGTCACTCGCCGCGGCCGACCTGGCCAAGGTCGCCTGGCCGGGCGACGCCGTGGCGACGGTTGCCGAGGGCGTTGACCTGGCGGCTGCGGGCGCGGATGGCGTTGGCGCGACTGGTAAGGAGGCCTAATATGGCCGAGCTGACGCCCCACATGAAGGAGCTCGTCCAGCCTTACCTGGCCGGTATTGAGCCCTACGATCCCAACTTTACGCCTACGCGCATCAACCTTTCGGCCAACGAGAACACCTATCCCGTGCCGACCGGCGTGCGCGAGGCGGTCGACGCTGCCCTGGCTGCCACACCGCTCAATCGCTATCCCGATCCCATGTCGAACGACCTGCGCGACGAGCTTGCTGCCTGGCATGGCGTGGCGCGCGAGAATGTCTGCGTGGGAAACGGCGGCGACGAGCTGCTCTATAACTACCTGTTGGCGTTTGGCGGCGTGGGACGGACCCTGCTCAACTGCCCGCCGTGCTTTAGCGAGTACGCGTTCTTTGCGTCGCTCTGCCAGACCGAGGTGCGTGACGTGTGGCGCGACCCCGCGACCTTTGAGCTCGACCAGACAGCCGTGCTTGCGGCAGCGCCCGAGTGCAACCTGGCAATCGTGACCTCGCCCAATAACCCCACGGGCGACGTGGCACCGCTCGACTTTGTCGCGGCGCTGTGCGATGCGTGCCCCGGCATGGTAATGGTCGACGAGGCCTACGTTGAGTTTGCCGACGATTTGTTTGGCGCGGCCACCACGGCGCAGAGGCTTATCGCCGAGCATCCCAACCTGGTGATTCTGCATACGTTGTCCAAGGCGTTTGGCGCTGCCGGTACGCGTCTGGGTTACGTGATCGCGGCGTCCGAGGTCATCGACGTGTTCGCGGCGATTCGCCAGATCTATTCGGTCAACGTGCTGAGCCAGGCGGCGGCGCTTGCCTGCGTGCGTGCCCGCGATGCGTACACGCCCGTGGTGGCACAGGTCGCATCCGAGCGCGAGCGCGAGCTGTGCGCTCTGCGCGCGATGGCTGCCGAAGGCCTGCCCGTGGAGGTATGGCCGAGCGCGGCGAACTTTGTGCTCGTACGCACGCCGCATGCCACGCGCGTGCGTGAGCGCCTGCGCGACGAGTATTCGATTTTGGTGCGCGACTTTAGCTATGCGCCGGGGCTCGCGGACTGCCTACGCATCACCGTGGGTACCCCACAGGAAAACGACGAGGTGCTGGCTGCGTTGGCCGCGCTGGTGAAGGAGGAGATGTAGATGGGCCGTTATGTCGAGGTGACCCGCAAGACGGGGGAGACCGACATTGTCGTCAAACTCGACCTGGATGGAACCGGTACGTGCGATATCTCGACCGGCGTGCCGTTTTTCGACCATATGCTCAACGCCTTTGGCCGCCATGGCCTGTTCGATTTGACGGTGCATGCGGTAGGCGATGTGGAAGTCGATGCGCACCATACCGTCGAGGACACGGGCATTGTGCTGGGCGAGGCGTTTTGCCGGGCGCTGGGCGACAAAGCGGGTATTACGCGCTTTGCCGATGCGGCGATCGCCATGGACGAGACGCTCGTGATGGCCGCCGTGGACATTTCGGGTCGCGGCCAGGCCTACTGCGAGCTGCCCGTGCCGACCGAGCGCGTGGGCAGCTTCGATACCGAGCTGGCTGTCGAGTTCTTCTATGCCTTTGCGCGCGATGCCAAACTTACGCTGCACGTGCGCGAGCTGGCGGGCGGCAACTCGCATCACATTATCGAGGCCGCCTTTAAGGCCGTGGGCCGCACGATGCGCCGCGCCTGCGAGCTCGATCCCCGCGTGCAGGGCATCCCCAGCACCAAGGGCTCGCTGTAACCGTCACAAGGGTAAAACCACCACGAAGGGGACAGGCGCCTTTGTGGTGGTTTTGGATGATGAGAAGTGGAGGGGTCGCGTGGGCGAACCGAAGATCGTGGTGGTCGACTACCACAAGGGCAACTTGTCGAGCGTCGTGCGCGGGCTTGCGCGCGCCGGTGCCGCCGCCTGCACATCGGACGATCCGGAGCAGATCCGCAACGCCGACGGCCTGGTCATCCCGGGCGTGGGCGCGTTCTATGACGCGATCGCCTTTATGCGCCAGAGCGGCGAGGAGGCGGCCGTGCTCGATGCCGTCGCCGCTGGAACTCCGCTGCTCGGCATCTGCCTGGGCCTTCAGCTATTTTTTGAGCGCGGCCACGAGGGCGTGCCGGCGGACGAGGGCGCGGTCGCGGACGGAAACGCTCCCGAACAGGCTGACGGTCCCTGGGTCGATGGCCTGGGTATTATGTGCGGCTCGTGCACGCGCTTGGAGTCGAGCCGACTGAAGGTCCCGCACGTGGGCTGGGATCAGGTGCACATGACGCCTGCCGGCGCGGCCGATCCGCTGCTCGCCGGTTTTGCCGAGGGCGCCAATATGTACTTCACCCACAGCTACGCGGTGGCCGGCGACGTCGATGCCACCGATGTGTTGGCGCGCACGCACTATACACGGAGTTTCCCGTGCATCGTGCGCCACGGCAATGTGTGGGGCTGCCAGTTCCATCCCGAGAAATCCTCCGCGCTGGGTCAGCGCATCCTTAAGAACTTCGTCAACATCGTCGAGGAGGTTGGCCGATGATCCTGTTTCCCGCAATCGATCTGATCGGCGGCAAGGTTGTGCGCCTGGAGCGCGGCGACCGCAACCGCTGCAAGGTATATTCCGATGACCCCGTGGCCGTCGCCCGCTCGTTTGCCGAGCAGGGCGCGAGCTGGGTGCACGTCGTCGACCTGTCCGCTGCCTTTGGCGAGGACGAGGACACATGCGCTGCCAACTCGGCGGCGATTAAGGCCATCTGCGGCGTCGACGGTCTGTCCGTGGACGTGGGCGGCGGCGTTCGCTCACTCGCACGCATCGATGAGCTGGCAGGCTATGGTGCTCGCCGCATTGCGCTGGGCACCGTGCTCGTGACCGAGCCGGGTTTTGCTGAGGTGGCAGCCCAGGGCTTTGGCGAGCTGTTGGTCGCCGACATTGCCGCGCGCGACGGCCAGGTTAAGGTGAACGGCTGGCGCGACGGCGCGGGCGTGGCACTCGACGATGCCGTGGCGCAGCTTACCGAGCTGGGCTTTAAGCATCTGGTGTATACCGACATCGCGCGTGATGGCATGCAGACGGGCATCGATGTGGCGGCGTATCGCCATGTGGCGCAGGTCGCGGGCTTTCCCGTCGTGGCGTCGGGCGGTATCTCGACGCTCGACGACATCCGCGCACTGGCCGCGGTGGGTGAGGTCGCGATTGAAGGCGCCATTACCGGCCGTGCGCTCTACGAAGGCAACTTTACGCTGGCACAGGCGCTGGCCGCCGCCCGAGGGGAGGAGTAGCCCATGCTTACCAAGCGCGTGATTCCCTGCCTGGACGTCAAGGACGGCCGTGTGGTCAAGGGCGTCAACTTTGTGAGCTTACGCGATGCGGGCGATCCGGTGGAGCTGGCGTGTGCCTATGACCGCGAGGGTGCGGACGAGGTCGTCTTCCTGGACATTACCGCCACGAGCGACGACCGTGCGACGACTATCGAGATGGCGGCGCATGCGGCCGAGGAGCTCGCCATTCCCTATACCGTGGGCGGCGGCTTTCGCGACCTGGCGGGCATGCGCACCATGGTTGCCGCCGGTGCCGACAAGGTATCGCTCAACTCGGCGGCCGTGCGCGACCCGTCGCTGATCAGCCAGGCTGCCGCGGCGTTTGGTAGCCAGGCCGTGGTCGTGGCGATCGATGCCAAGCGCGTCGGTTTGCCCGGCGCATCCGGTGCCGACAAGTGGGAGGTCTTTACCGCGGGAGGCCGCAACGCCACGGGTATCGACGCGGTGGCGTGGGCCGAGGAGGCGGCTCGTCGCGGCGCCGGCGAGATCTTGTTGACCAGCATGGACCGCGACGGCACCAAGGCTGGCTTTGACCTGGCGCTCACCCGCGCTGTGGCGCGCGCGGTGCCGATTCCGGTGATTGCGAGCGGCGGCGTGGGCACGCTCGAGCATTTTGCCGAGGGCGTGATCGAGGGCGAGGCCGACGCCGTGCTGGCGGCCAGCGTCTTTCACTTTGGAACCTTCAGCATTCGCGAAGTCAAAGAGTATATGGCCAGCCAAGGCATTCCTGTCAGGTTGGACTTCTAACGCTGCGGCTTGCCCAGGCACCCGACCTTCCGGCTCCAACCCTCCTCGCGTACTTAAGTACGCGTCGTCGGGCTTGTCGCTCGGAATCTCGGGCACCTGGACAACCCTCGCCGACCTGCGAAGTTTGATTTGGGGAGAGAAATGGAAGAGATAACCGATCCTTCAAAGCTTACGTACGACGCCTGCGGGCTGATTCCTTGTGTGGTTCAGCAATATGACACCGGCGAGGTGCTTATGGTTGCTTGGATGAACGAGGAGTCGGTGGGGCTGACGCTCAAGACCGGTACCACGTGGTTTTGGAGCCGCAGCCGTCAGGAGCTCTGGAACAAGGGCGCGACGAGCGGCAATATGCAAGAGGTCAAGGAGCTCTGGGCCGACTGCGATAACGATACACTGCTGGTCAAGGTCGACTCGCCGGGTCCGGCCTGCCATACCGGCAACCGTACCTGCTTCTTTAAAAAACTCGCGTAGGGCGGGCGCTCGATTAGACGTTCGGCCACCAGAAAGGATTGAACCATGGGTGTGCGCACCGCAAACGTTCAGGATGGAAATATCGGTGAGACGCTGACAGGTCTGGCCGAGGTGATTCACGGTCGTCGCGATGCGTCGCCACAGGAGAGCTACACCGCTCGTCTGTTGACCGACGTCGAGGACGAGCTGCTCAAGAAGCTTGCCGAGGAGGCGAGCGAGGTCATCATGGCCTGCAAGGATAACGACCACGATCACATTCGCTATGAGGCCGGCGACCTGGTCTACCACCTGCTCGTGACGCTCGAGCGCTACGGCATCACCCTCGACGAGCTGGCCGGCGAACTCAACGCCCGCCGCCACTAGTCATTGGGTAGTCATTGGGGACGTTCTTAAACGACTAGTCGTTTGGGACAGTCTTTGCCGACGCTGCCAAATAACATGCCCAATTACTACGATGAAACTGGATCTGCTGACCACATGTCGGTTTTGAGCAAATCGTCAACGCTTCTACCTGCGGTTTTATTTTCCGCATTAAGCCGATGGTCGGAGGTTTGCGGTTCATCGTAGTAAACGGGCGTTCTTTTTGGCGGGCGGTGTTGCACGGGCGTCGGTGGTGAGCAAAACGACCTGTTTTCCTCCGTCCCCAAGGGGTCATTTGTGAAGAGTGTCCCCAACGACTAGTCTTAGGCGAGGGGCGTGGGCTCCCATTCTCCGGTGAGGTGGGGGATGTCGAAGGTTCGATAGCTACAGTCGTAGGCGTGGGCCTGGGCCTCGCGGATGTTCCAGCAGATGTCGCAGGCGCGGTGTGCGTCCGAGCCAAAGGTAATGGGCACCTCGGCATGGGCAAAGCAGCGCAAGAGGCCGGTCGCGGGGTAGTAGTCGTCGAGCCCCTTGCGCGACGCGGCAGTCGAGACCTCAACGCGCCGATTCGTGTCGTGTGCGCATTCTGCCATCTGCCCCCAGAACGGCGCGGGGTCAAAATCGGGCGCAAAGCCCTCCTTCGAAAAGCGCATGACCAGGTCGGGGTGGGCCATCACGTCAAAGTTGAGCGGGCTTTCGCAGGCGCAACACCAGTCGTCGACGTAGCGCTCCCACACGCCGCGCACGCCCAGGTTTTCCCAAACGTGCAGGTTGGTGTCATCGTCGATCCAACCGCAGCACGAATCGGGCGCATCGGGACGAACGACGTCCTCTGTCCCCGCCGCGCCCGCAGCGCCTGCCGCAATATCGCCGGGGTCGCCAATCCAGTGCACGCTGCCCAAGCGCACCACGGCGCCCTGGGACCAGCGCTCAACCAAAGGCTCGCAGCCTTCATACCAATCGCACTCAAAGCCATAGATAAGCTCGAGCTCCGGCGCGATCTGCGCGGCGAGCTTGCGGGCGTCCTCAAAGGCCAGGCGATGCGCCGGCAGGTCGCCCTCGACAACCTGTACCTCGCAATTGGAATCCATGCTGGCAGGCAGGGTAAGGTGATCGGTCGAGACCATGGCACGGCAACCGGCTGCAGCAGCGGCGCGAACGTTGTCCTCAAACGAGGCGTGTCCGTCCGAGAACGAGGTGTGGGTATGGCAATCGACCAGCGGGCAGGCGGGCATGGCGACTCCTTTGCATTTGGCGAATCCGCTCCATTGTAGCGGCGCGGCCCCCGATGCGACGAGCGCGCCGGGGGCCGAAATCGACTGGAAAGGACGGGCGGCGCATAAGGGCGAGCTCGCGACATCGGTCTTGCTCCAATACATGTACATCAGCCTTCAAAAGCTGCAAATAATGACATGTTTGGAGGCTGATGCACATGTTTGGCTGAGGCGGTGGAGTGTCGGTTTCTTGCCGACAAGGAAAATCGCGCTCATCACGTGCCGTCACATCCGCGTCGCCCGCGATGTGCTAGCGTTTGAGTGAACAAAACGAGCCCGCGCGGAAAGGAGCCGGACCGTATGCCATGCGATACCACATCCCCGCTGTCTCGCGAGACCGATGCGCCCGAAACTATCGTCAAACTGGAGTGCGACATCGATGACGCGTCGCCTGAGGTGCTTGCCTACGCTGCCGATTGCCTGCGCGAGGCCGGCGCCCGCGAGGTGCACTGGCTGCCCATCTATTGCAAGAAAGGCCGCCCCGGCTGGCAGCTGCAGGTAATCTGCGCTCACGAGGATATCGATCGCCTGCAGACGATCATCTTTTTGGAAACCACGACCAATGCCATCCGCCGCCAGGTTATGGAGCGCGTTTGCCTGCCACGCCGCTTTGAGCGCGTAGCGACGCCATGGGGCGAGGTGTCCGTTAAAGTGGCCACCCTGCCCGACGGCAGTGAGCGCGCGGCGCCCGAGTACGAGGATTGCGCCCGTCTTGCCCGTGAGCACGACGTACCGCTCCAGCGCGTGATGCAGGCGGCCCAGAGCGCGGCGCTGCGATTTGAATAACAAGATCGTGCGGCGCGCCGCGACCGGCTCCGTCAACTCCATCCCGAAAGGATCCCTCATGAAATACCTCATCGCCTCTGACATTCACGGCTCGGCATATTGGACCGAGCGCCTCTGCTCCGCCATCGAGTCCGAGCAGCCCGACCGCATCGTCCTGCTGGGCGACCTGCTCTATCACGGTCCGCGTAACGACCTGCCGCGCGATTACGCTCCCAAGCGTGTGATTCCGCTGCTCAATGCCCTGGCCGACCGCATCATCGCGGTGCGCGGCAACTGTGACGCCGAGGTCGACCAGATGGTGCTCGATTTCCCGGTCATGGCCGACTACGCCACGCTGTTCGACGAGAGCGGCCGCGAGCTGTTCCTGACGCATGGCCATGTTTTTGGCGCCGGCATGCACAACAGCGTCGACCACGCGCCTGCGCTGCCCGAGGGCTCCGCGCTCGTCTACGGCCACACGCACATCAAGGTTAACGAGGAAAGTGAGGCGCACCCGGGCCTGTGGCTCTTCAACCCCGGCAGCGTGAGCATTCCCAAGGACGGTACGCACAGCTACGGCATCTACGAGGGCGGCGCGTTCCGTCACGTGATCATGGAGGAGGAATAACCATGGCACAGCATATGGCTCAGCAAAATGCCGAGGGCTCGCGCGATCTGTCCACGCTGGTCGACGCGTCGGCCGAGCTGCAGCATCTGGTGCAGACCATCTGGCGCCTGCGTCAGCCCGATGGCTGCCCGTGGGACCGCGAACAGACGCACCGCAGCATTGGCAAGAACATGATCGAGGAAGCCTACGAGGCGCTTGATTGCATCGAGACCGATGATGCGGCGCACCTGCGCGAGGAGCTGGGCGACGTGCTCATGCAGGTAGTGTTGCATGCGCAGATCGCGGCGGACGCCGGCGAGTTTACGCTGGCCGACGTGGCGCGCGATATCGACGCCAAGCTCATTCGCCGTCATCCGCACGTGTTTGGTGATGCGGATGCCGACAACTCCGACGAGGTGCTCAAGATTTGGGACGAGGTCAAGCTTGCCGAGAAGGCCGCCAAAGACCAGGCCGTGGCGGCAGGCGAGGCCGCGCCCGAGGGTCTGCTCGACGGCGTGCCTACGCACCTGCCGGCGCTGATGCAGGCTCAGAAGGTGTCGCGCAAGGCGGCTGCCGTGGGCTTTGAGTGGGAGACGGTCCAGGACGTGTGGGACGAGGTCGCCGAGGAGCGTGCCGAGTTTGAGGCCGAGGCTCCCGGCTCGCCCGAGCGCGAGATGGAGTTTGGTGACCTGCTCTTTGCCCTGGTCAACGTTGCGCGCAAGGAGGGAATCGACGCCGAGAGCGCCCTGCGTGCCAGCACGGCAAAGTTCCGCCGCCGCTGGGCCGCGATGGAGCGGATGGCGGCCGATGCTCACGTGGATCTTGCCGAGCTTTCGACCCACGGCCTCAACGACCTGTGGGATGCCGCAAAGGCGGAGGAGTAAGACTGCGGGAACGACGGGCTGACACGCTTCATCGCTCCCGCTAAATTTTTCGAAAATCAAGTGTATCCCTCGGCTAACTTAGGGCATAATGCAAAAAGTGCGACATGGCTAACTTATGAACCTGCGCGCCTCTACAGCGTGCAAGCCGCGTCGCCAAGCATTCAACCCGTTTCCAAGTGAGAGGGAGACAACATGAGCGATATTTTGGACGTCTACGGTCGCGAGGTGCTCGACAGCCGCGGCAATCCCACCGTCGAGGTCGAGGTCGTGCTCGAGGACGGCAGCTTTGGCCGCGCGATGGTGCCTTCGGGTGCTTCGACCGGCGCCTTTGAGGCCTGCGAGCTGCGCGATGGCGACAAGGGCCGCTACCTGGGCAAGGGCGTTTCGCAGGCCGTCGAGCACGTCAACAACGAGTGCGCTAACGCCGTCGTGGGCCTCGACGCTTTCGATCAGCGCGCCGTCGATGCCGCGCTGATTGCCGCGGACGGTACCCCCAACAAGACCAAGCTCGGTGCCAACGCCATCCTGGGCGTGTCGCTGGCCGTTGCCCGCGCCGCTGCCGAGTCGGCGGGCCTGTCGCTGTACCAGTATCTGGGCGGCGTCAATGCCCACCTGCTGCCCACGCCCATGATGAACATCCTCAACGGCGGTGTGCATGCCGACAATAACGTCGACTTCCAGGAGTTCATGATCATGCCCGTGGGTGCTCCGAGCTTTGCCGAGGGCCTGCGCTGGTGCGCCGAGGTCTACCACACCCTCAAGGGCGTGTTGCACGAGGCCGGCCTGGGCGGCGGCGTGGGCGACGAGGGCGGCTTCGCGCCCAATCTCAAGACCAACGCCGAGCCGTTCGAGTACATTACCAAGGCCGTGGAGAAGGCTGGCTTTAAGCCCGGCGTCGACTTCATGTACGCCATGGATCCGGCATCGACCGAGTTCTACAACGCCGAGACCGGCATGTACGAGCTCAAGGGCGAGGGCGTTGAGTACACGAGCGCTCAGATGGTCGATTACTGGGAGAAGCTCGTCGACACCTATCCCATCATCTCCATCGAGGATGGTATGGCAGAGGAGGACTGGGACGGCTGGGTCGAGCTCACCCGCCGCATTGGCAACAAGGTGCAGCTCGTAGGCGACGACCTGTTCGTCACCAACACCGAGCGCCTTAAGAAGGGCATCGAGCTGGGCGCCGCCAACGCGATTCTGGTCAAGGTCAACCAGATCGGCACGCTCACCGAGTCACTCGAGGCCATCGAAACCGCCAAGGAGGCCGGCTATGCTTGCATCGTGAGCCACCGTTCCGGCGAGACCGAGGACTCCACCATCGCTGACCTGGTCGTGGGTGTTAACGCCGGCCAGATCAAGTCGGGCGCCCCGTGCCGTAGCGACCGTATTGCCAAGTACAACCAGCTCATCCGCATCGAGGACGAGCTCGAGGGTAGCGCGCGCTACGCCGGCAAGGCCGCGTTCTACAACATTCGCTAAACAAGTGGTGCGCGCGGGGGCGGGGTTGACTCAACTCCGCTCCACTTCTGATGGCCGCCATTGGGCGCTGGGCCATATGGCTCAGCGCCTTTTTTATGTCGAGCAAAGGCTGGCGAAGGCAGTGCGGGCGCTCGTGCTATAACTAAAGGACTTAGCGCAAACAAACCTCAACCGCACAAGGCGCACATGGATCAGATTTACGACAACAGGTACTATTCCGCCGGTTCGCGTGAGCCGTCGCCTCGCCGTGCGCGCACGGTGCAGCTCGGTGGGTCCGCCTACGCCGGTGCCGACCGCTCCGCGCAGCGCCCGACAAGTACCTCGCGCCCCAATGCTCAAGTGAATACTTCGGCAGATGGACCGGTGCGCCCGGCACGTTCGACACATGCGTCGCGTCCCCCGGCCCAGACGCACGACAGGTCGAGCAGGCCCTCGAGCCGTCTTTCGGGCTCGGACTTTATGCGCTACGCCAACGATAATGCGGTGGTCAAGGCGATCTATGACTTTACACATGGCTCTCTGCGCCCGCTGTTTATCGGTATCGTGGTGGCGCTGGCGCTCGTGAGCCTGTATTTTCCCGTACGCGACCTGTATGTGGCTAAGCGCTCGAGCGATATCTTGGCCAAGCAGGTCGAGATTCGCGAGCAATATAACGACGAGCTGCAAAAAAGCGTCGACAAGCTGCTCTCGGAGGAGGGCATCAAGGACGCGGCGTCCGAGGACCTGGGCCTGGTGATGCCCGGCGAGAAGAGGATTGAAGTGCAGGGCCTGGACGGCGATTCGGATGCCTCGTCGAGCAAAAAGTCCTCAAACGCCAAGAAGGCCAGCGAAGTGGCCAAGGAAATCGAAGAAGTCGGTAAGGACGCGCCGTGGTACATCCAAGCGCTCGACATGCTGTTTGGGTTTAACGGCGTCGAGGGTCAGACGGTCGTGTCCAACGGCAAATAGCGCCCGGAGGGGAGCTCGCAATGACAAATTGCAAACGCTATAAGGTGGCCGCGATCGACCTGGGAACGGTGTCGTCGCGACTGGTGTTGGCCCAGGTCGAGGGCGGGGCAATCGTGGAATCGTCCAAGCATACCGAGATTACCGATCTGGGTGAGGGCGTGGACGCGACGGGCCGCTTTTGCGAGGCGGCCGTTGAGCGCGTGCTCGCTGCGTGCCGCATGTTTGTGGACGAGGCTCGTGCCTTTGGGGCCGCGTGCATCTGCACCACCTGCACGAGCGCCGCGCGTGATGCGTCCAACGCAGCACTGCTGCTGGACGGCCTGCGCGATCTGGGGCTTGAGCCACAGGTGATTCCGGGCGAGGTCGAGGCACGCCTGACGTTTTTTGGCGTGGCGCACGACTTTGCCGGCGAGCGCATCATTGTTGCCGATTCGGGCGGCGGATCCACGGAGCTCGCGACGGGCGTCTATGCGCCGGAGCGTGGCGTCTTTGCGCTAGAAGGGACGCGCTCGCTGGACATTGGCTGCCGCCGCGTGACGGAGCGGTTTTTCTCGACGCTGCCACCCGCACGCGGCGAGCTTGCTGCCGCTGCCGCGTGGGCAGGCGAGCAGTTCGCCGCCTATTTTGAAGGCCTGCCCAGCGACTTTGAGCGCGCCGAGCGTCTGGTCGCGGTGGGTGGCACGGTGACTACGCTGGTGGCTCTGGTCCACGAGCTGGAACCGTACGATTCGAGCTTTGTTCACCTACGCGAGCTGTCGCTGGAGCAGGTCTCGGCCGCTATCGAGCGCATGTCTGTGTTGGACGCGGAAGGCATCGCCGCGCTACCGGGTGTACAGCCCAAACGCGCGGGCGTGATCTTGGCTGGCGCCGTGGTGATCCGCGAACTCATGCGTGCCGGCGGCTACAAGACGCTCGCCGTAAGCGAGAACAGCCTACTCGCTGGCATGGTCGCCACCATCAACGAGGTTCTCGACGGCGCGACTCCCACCATCGCCTGGACCCCCAGCCTCAGTGCTCTCTAAATAAGTTGCGGTGAAATACGGACTACAATCGCCCTTTCGGGCACCAAACAGTCCCTATTCCACCGCAACTCAACAGCCGGCACCTGGGGACAGTCCTTGCGGGGCGTCCCCACAGCGCCTATGCCAGCTTGTCGATCTGCCCAATCTCCCAAAGCGGAATATTGACGAGCATGCCCTCGTCTCTATATGCCGCCAGGGAGCTCCTCACGCAACGCTCGAGTTTGACTTTTTCGCCAGCTATTTTCAGTCTCTTCGC
>CANNPG010000006.1:0-15603 GCA_947507375.1 uncultured Collinsella sp.
CGACAACGTGGCAGGCACTAATGACAATAAGTACCGCCTAGATTTTGAGGAGCGCTATCCCAGCGCCAAGCCTGTCGAGGTGAAGTAATCCCAACAACTGATCAAAACTTGCGGTGAAATAGGGATTAATTAGGCCTTTTGCCAGCAAAAACAGTCCCTATTTCACCGCAACTTAGAAGTGGGGCCGGGCGCGCATTTGCATTTGCGCGCCCGGCCCCGCCGCGTCTATATGTGCTCGGTTACTTGTCGGCGGCCTTCTTGGTGGTCGTCTTTTTGGCGGTCGTCTTCTTGGCAGCAGTCTTCTTTGCCGCCGTCGTCTTCTTTGCCGTGCTCGCCTTGGTCGTGGTCTTGCGGCCGCGGGCGGGCTTCTTCTCCTTGGTCGGGCAGTCCATGTTCACGCAGATGCGCCACGGGCCGCGCGCCGTGTTGACCACCACGATGGGGGCGCCGCACTCGGGGCAAGTCTCGCCCGTCGCCTCGAGCTTGCCACGCGCCGGCAGCGGATAGCTCACGCCGCAGTCATCGTAGTTGGTGCAGCGGATAAAGCGCTTGCCGCTCTTCTCGCTCTTGTGTGCGATCAGGTCGCCATGGCGTCCGGCCTCGGCACACACCTTGCACTCGCCCACCTTAAGGTCGGGCTCGTAGTTGGTGGGGCACGTGGGGTTCACGCAAATCTCGAAGGCCTTCTGGCGGAACGGCTGGCACTTAATGCGCGGCGCGCCGCACTCGGGGCACACGGCCGCCTCGCCCTCGAGCGGGCTTACCTTGACGCCGCTCGGCACCGGATAGGTCACATCGCAGTCGGGCCAGCCCATGCAGCCGATAAAGCTGCCGCGGGTCTTGGCACTCGTCTTCATAACCAGGTCCTTGCCGCACTTGGGGCAAGCGCCCACGCGCGCATCGGCCGTGACGGCGTCGCTGATGGCGTCGCCCAGCTCCTGCGTGTGCTTGAGCAGCTCGTCGAGCACGCCGGCCAGCAGCGCGCGCGAGTGCGTCACGACATGCTCTTCGGTATCCTCGCCGCGCTCCACACGGGTCATGTCGCCATCGAGCTCGCTGGTCATATCGGGGCTCGTGATGCGCGGGGCAAACTGCGTCAGTGCATCGATGATGGCGATGCCCAGCTGACTCGGCTCCACGGGATCGTTTTTGAGGTAGCGCACGGCGTACAGGCGTTCGATGATGCTCGCGCGCGTGGACTTGGTGCCCAGGCCGCGCTTCTCCATCTCCTGCACGAGCTTGCCCTGACTGTAGCGCGCGGGCGGCTCGGTCTGCTTGGCCTCGAGCTTAATGTCGAATACGTCGACCGTATCGCCCTGCTCCAGCGGCGGCATCTGCTCGTCGCGTTTAAGGCCATACGGGTAGGCCTCGCGGAAACCCGGGGTCACGAGCACGTCGCCCGAAGCCACGAACGGCTCACCGTTGACGTCGAGCTCGAGCTTGGTGTTCTCGATGGTCGCAGGCCCCATAAGCGTCGCCAGGAAGCGACGGGCGATGAGGTCGTAGAGTTTGCGCTGGCCGCCGTCGAGCGTGGACGGATCGCCCTCGCCCGTGGGATAGATAGGCGGGTGGTCGGTGGTCTCGACCTTGCCGCGCGTGGGCTTCATGGGACCGGCGAGCACCTTTTTGCAGACGGGCGCCAGCGCCGGGTTGATCTTTGCCAGGTCGCTCACCACAGCGCCCAGATCGAGCGTCGCGGGGTACACGGTGTTGTCGACACGCGGGTAGCTGATGAGGCCCGCCATGTAGAGGGACTCGGCGATGCGCATGGTACGCGCAGGCGAGATGCCCTCGGCTGCGGCGGCAGCCTGCAGCGAGGTGGTCGCAAACGGCGTGGGCGGCTGCTGCTTGCGCGAGCGCTTGGTCACCGCGGCGACGGTTGCCGTCTTGGCACCGTCAACGTGACCGTACGCCGTCTCAGCAGCATCCTTGTCGGTAAAGCGCGCCGTCTTGTGCGCGATCTTAAAGCGATCGTCCTCGGCAGCGCCTTGCGCGGCACCCATGCCGCGAATCTGCCAATAGTCCTCGGGCACAAACGCCATGCGCTCGCGTTCGCGCTCGACCACCAGGGCAAGCGTCGGCGTCTGCACGCGGCCGGCGGAACGCACGTTGCCAAAGCCGCCAAACTTGGCGAGCGTCAGGTAGCGCGTGAGCACCGCACCCCAAATGAGGTCGATGTGCTGACGGCTCTCGCCGGCGTCGGCCAGGTTCTGGTCGAGCGAGACAAGGTTATCGAAGGCCTGCGTGATCTCGGCCTTGGTAAACGAAGAATACTGGGCGCGGGCGACCGGCAAGTCGGGCGCCACCTCGCGCACCTTGTTGAGGGCGTCCGAACCAATCAGCTCGCCCTCGCGATCGAAGTCCGTAGCGATGATGACGCTGTCGGACTTTTTGGCGAGGTTCTTAAGCGAGCGGATGAGTTCCTTCTCGGCCGGCAGCTTAATGACGGGTGCCCAGGTGAGATACGGCAGACTCTCGAGCTTCCAGCCCTTGATGGAGATGCCGTCGGCAAGAAACGGCTTGCGCTTGGTGTCGTAGGGCGGGCGTGCCAGGCCATCGGGCATGTCGGCCGGCAGTATCTCGCCGTCCTCGGTAACCGAATACCAGCCCAGCTTTTTATCGAACAGCACGCTGTCGCAAAAATCGGGCGCAAGGATGTGACCGGCAAGGCCGATGGTCACGCACTCCTCGCCCTTCCACTCAAAACGGTAGATGGCGGTGTTGTACACCTTGTCCTTTTTGGGTTTGCCCGTGGACAGACGCTCGGCAATCTGACGCGCGGCGTCGTTTTTCTCTGCGATGATGAGCTTCAAAAGAGGCTCCTATCTCGTGTCTCTGCGGCTACGCCCGCCCGTATGGCGGCCGATTTACGCCCTTGCTTGCTCGATCTGCCCGATGAGCCAATCGCACCAGGCATCCATGCCCTCGCCCTTGCGCGCGCTCACGGCAAACCGCGGCGCCTGCGGATTGAGGTCATCGAGTGTCTTAGTATACCTATCCATGTCAAAATCGAAAGCCGGGGCCACGTCGACCTTGTTGAGCAGCTGCGCGCCGGCGTGTTGGAAGATGCCCGGGTACTTGATGGGCTTGTCGTCACCCTCGGGCACCGAGAGGATCATGATGGACAGGTTCTCACCCAGGTCAAAGTCGACCGGGCAGACTAGGTTGCCCACATTTTCGATAAAGATGACGTCGATGTTCTCCAGACCGACGGCCTGGTCGAACGCGTCAACGGCCTCCATGATCATGTTGCCCTCGAGGTGGCACAGGCCGCCCGTGTTGATCTGGATGGCGGGCATGCCGGCTTCCTTCATGGTGATGGCGTCGACATCCGAGGCAATATCGCCCTCGATGACGGCGCAGCGCAGGCCAGCCTTGTCGCGCAGGCGCTCGTTGGTGCCCAGGATCGTGGTGGTCTTGCCCGAACCGGGGCTCGACAGCACATTGATCACATAGGTGTTTGTCTCTTTAAATCGCTGTCGCAGCTGATCTGCCAGGCGCTCATTGCGCGACAGAATTGGCGATGCGATATCAATCGTTTTCTCGGCCATACTCGGCGCTCCTTACTTCTACCATTTATACCCCGTCCCCAGGTTGCTGGCGGGCTAATCGTCGGGGGTTTCGATTTCGATACTTGCGATGTCGAGCTCGCGGCCGTGCAGCAGACGCACGTTGGCGCCGCCACATTGGGGACAGCGGCAATGGAAGCGATCGTGCTCAAAGACCTCCCCGCAGTCCAGACACTCGCTTTGTGGATGGACTTCCTCCACGGCAAGCTCGCAGCCTCGCGTGAGCGGGTCCTCATCGCGAAATGTCTCCCACGCAAAGTCGAGCGCCTCGCGCACAACTTCGGTCATATCCCCGATACGCAGCGTTACCAAAACGGCGCGCGAGGCCCCCGCCCCACGCGCCGCGCGAATCACTGTATCGAGTATGCCGTTGACAATGCCAACCTCGTGCATACCGATTTACTCCTCGTCGTCCTCATCGTCCGAGAACAGGTCCAGACGGCTCACAAACAAGCCCTCCTTGCCCTCGCGCGCGGTAATGACCACGCGGGCAATGGCGAGCGAAATCTCGTAGAGCGAGAGCAGGGCACCATACATGAGGCCCAGCGTAACGGGCGAGCCGTCGGGCGTAATCACAGCCGAGCCCACAAGCAGGCCCACGTACACGTAGCGCCAGGCGCCGCGGAAGGCCGCGTAGGACACGATGTGGAAGACGGACAGGTAGAAGATGATGAGCGGCAGCTCAAACGCCACGCCAAAGCCGATCATAAAGAGCAGCTCCATGTTGACGTAGTTCTCCAGGTCGGGCAGCGCCGTGGCGACGGCCGAGGTCTCGCCGATAAGCCACTCAAAGCCCGCAGGGATGATGATGAAGTAGCAGAAGATGGCACCCAGGAAGAACAGCACCGTCGAGGCGAGCACCGTGGGCACGACCCATTTGCGCTCGTTGGGACGCAGTGCCGGCAGGAAAAATGCCAGAATCTGCCAGATGATCATGGGCGTGCACATGACCACGGCCATCTTGATGGCCAGCGAGAAGCGCAGGCCAAAGCCGCCGAGCGTGGTGGTGATGTAGAACTTACCGTCCGGCACAAAGGAGCGGATGGGATCTTCCAAGATGTCGAGCACCACGGGCGTGGCGAAATACAGCACGATGGCGGCGGCAAACACCGACACGACCACGATGGTCAGGCGGCGACGGAGCTCTCCCAGGTGATCGAAGAGCGGCATGCGCGCAGGTCCGATAGGCATTACTCATCGCCTCCCTTCGGGGCATCGGCGGCAGCGGCGTCGTCCTCGGCCTCGAGCTCGCGAGCGAGCTGGTCGACGACGGCCTTGCGCTTGCGGGGACGACGGGCGTAGAGGTCAGCCGTCGTGGGCTCTGCCGGCTCGGGCTCGGGCTCCGGCTCTGCAGCAGGCTCGGGCTCGACGACAGGCTCGGCGGCAGCGGCAGGCTCGGCACCCTCGGCCTCGGACTCCTCAGCAGCACCCTCGCCCTCGGCGGCACCCTCACTTGCGGCTTTCTCGGCAGCAAGACGGGCGCGACGCTCGGCAAAGGTCTCCTTCTTGGCGGGCGCTGCCGTCTCGGCGGCATCCTCGTCCGCATCGGAATCGTCGTCGGTCGCAGCAGCCTTCTTGGGCTTGACCGGGGCCGATGCGGCCTCGCTCACCGGATCGATAATCTCGGACTGAACAACGGCCGTCATCTTTTCCTGCGTCTCGCGGAACTGACGGATGGCACGGCCGATCGTACGGCCCATCTGTGGGAGCTTATCCGGGCCAAACAGCAAAAAGCCGAAGACCACGATGATCGCGAGCTCACCCTCTCCAATACCAAACACACATACCTCCAAGGCTCGATGTGAGTCGAGCCCGCACCGCGCCATTCGGCCGGAACTCGTCTATTCATTCGGTCAAGTATAGCGCCCGGACGCCAAAACGTCCGAGCGCATCACAAACATATGCCAAACAGCACGCCCTTTTGGGGGCAAAGATTATGCAGCGGTGATCGAAATCTCCTGGTCGACACCCAACAGCTGGACCACGCGCATCACCGGGGGCTGCACAT
The DNA here is from genome assembly GCA_947507375.1 of uncultured Collinsella sp. Taxonomy (GTDB): domain Bacteria; phylum Actinomycetota; class Coriobacteriia; order Coriobacteriales; family Coriobacteriaceae; genus Collinsella. The sequence continues at coordinate 5,578 of CANNPG010000006.1, forward strand.
TGGTGCAGCTAAAGCGCTTGCCGTAGTCGACCGCGTGGTGTGCGGCGCCCACGAGCACGCCAATGCCCGTCGAATCGATGTAGCTCACCTGGGCAAAATCGAGCTCAACGGCCTCGGTGGGCTGCTCGAGCGCCAGGTCGATGGCATTGCGCAGGCTATCGGCGTTAGAGATATCGATCTCGCCGGTTACCTTAATGGTGTAGAGCTCTGGCGTGGGGTTGGTGGAAATACCCAAATCCATGTATACGCTCCTTTACGTATCGAAAGTGTGGATAGTACTGGACGCGGACTTGCGAGGCTTTGCGCGTTAGGCGCGCTCGGCACGCGCAAGCTCGGCAGCGACGAGCTTAACGGCCAGCACCAGCACATCGAGCGCGGCCTCCAGGTCCTCGACCGTGGGATAGCTCGGCGCGATGCGGATGTTGGTGTCGCGCGGGTCCTTGCCATAGGGCCAGGTAGCACCGGCCGGCGTGAGCTTGACGCCCAGATCGGCGCAAAGCGCGGCGACCTTCTGGGCCGAGCCCTCGGGGCCATCGAAGCTTACAAAGTAGCCGCCGCGGGGGTGCGTCCAAGTGGCGCAGCCCGTGTCGCCCAAGCCCTCGGTGAGCTTGCGCTCAACGGCCTCAAAGCGCGGGCGCAGGAACTCGGCGTGCTTTTTCATGTGCTCCCTGACCGCCTCGATGGTAGGAAGGAAACGCACGTGGCGCAGCTGGTTGAGCTTGTCGGCGCTGATAAGGCCTGCCTTCAGGCGCTTGGAGAACTCGGCGATGACCGCGGGGCTCGCACCGATAAAGCCGATACCGGCGCCCGGGAAGGTGATCTTGGACGTCGAGGCGAATGCCACCACGCGGTCCTCGGTGCCCGCCGCGCGGGCAAGATCGAAGATGTTGGCGAGCTCGTCGGTCTCGTCGTACAGGTCGTGCACGCAGTAGGCGTTGTCCCAGAAGATGCGGAAATCGGGCGCGGCCGTGGGCATCTCGACCAGGCGACGCACGGCGTCCTCGCTAAAGGTGATGCCCGTGGGGTTGGAATACTTGGGCACGCACCAGATGCCCTTAATGGAGTCGTCGGCGGCAACCAAGCGCTCGATCTCGTCCATGTCGGGGCCGTTGTCGGTCATCGCGACGGGAACGTTCTCGATACCCAGGTCGGCGGTGATGCCAAAGTGGCGGTCGTAGCCGGGAACAGGGCACAGGAACTTGACCTTCTTGCCGTCGTGCGCGGCCTCATAAGCCTCCCAGGGCTCGCTGCCACACGAGCCGCAGCGCCAGAACATGCCGGCGATGTCGTGCTCGATCAGCAGGCTCGACGAACCCAGTACGAGCGTCTGCTCGGCGGGGCAACCCAGGAACTCCCCCGCCAGCTTGCGTGCCGAGGGAATACCCTCAAAGCAACCGTAGTTGGAGCAGTCGACGTTACCGTCGTGCAGATCGGCATCGGCATTGAGGATATCGAGCATGGGTCGAGAGATGTCCACCTGGGAGGGCGACGGCTTGCCGCGGGCCATGTCGAGCGCCAGGCCCTTGGCCTTGACCTCGGCGACCTCGGCTTTGAGCGCCTCGATGGCGGCATCGAGTTCGGTGGTTTCCATCTTCTGGTAGATCGTCTGCATGGGTGCGACCTTTCACGAAGCGGTACGTTGCAATTCTTCTAAGTATAGACCGCCACCGTCGCAACGTTATGAAGCCGTGATAGATTAAGTCCATCGCAATGAATTACGAATCGCCGCGCATGCCGGCATGAAGCGCCCAAGGAGGCACTATGGAGTACGGATCGTTCCAGGCCGAGGAATTCGGCGACCTTCAGCGCCTGGTCGACGGACTGTTTTACGACCGCCACGCCATCGACCGCCTGGATCTGATCGTACAGGCCGAAATCTTGGACCTGGCGCCCGATCTCATGGAAATCGTGAACCTGCTACCGCCCGGCTATTACGACCGCCAGTCACTTTGCGACCAGCTCAACTCCGCCTTGGCCGCCCACGGCTGGGGCGCCATCTACGGCACCGTGGAATAAACCTAGTCATTGGGGCCTGTGGTCAAAAAAATAGCAAATATGAGTACTGTTACTTTTTTAGTAACAGCGATTTTGAATTAAAAAGGCCAGTCTTGGCCTTTTGTGTCCGGTTTTGGAAGGATGCATCGGCATTTTTCGTCCAGCCACGCAATCGTTAATGCACAGACAGAATAGATTTGTACATTATTTTTCGCGCCTAAAATGAAACGCCGTTTGTGACAGTACTCACAAACGGCGTTTTTTGGCCACTGGGGTGTCCGGCAGGTGGCAAGTACCACTCAAAACCGCGTTTTACACGCGCTCGAGCAGACTCTGGCGTCTGTTTCTACGCGCCTACTCGTTATTGGGCGCGGGGTGCTTGCAGATCACACTCATGTAGATCATGCCAAGTACGGCCGCGGTGACAGAGCCGGCGAGAATAGCGGCCTTGGCGGCCAGAACCTCAAACTGGGCCGTCGGGAAGGCAAGGCCGCTGATGAGAATCGACATGGTAAAGCCGATGCCGCCCAGAATGCCCACACCGGCAATCATGTGCCAGTTGACATTGCGCGGCAGCTCGCAGGCCCTAAGCTTAACCAGGGCAAACGTCATGCCAAAGATACCGATCGGCTTACCCAGCAGCATGCCAAAGTACACGCCGAGCGTCACCGGGTCGGTGAGCAGCGTGCTCATGTCCACGCCCACCAGGCGAACCTGCGCGTTGACAAACGCAAAGATCGGCAGGATCACAAAGTTAACCGGCGTGGAGATCAGACGCTCCATGCGGATGAGCGGCGGGGTCACGCGGTGCATGACGCGCTCGACCTTGGTGGTCGAGACGGTAAAGTCATGCTGGCCCAAGATGTGCGCCTCGTCGTCGTAGCGGTCGTCGAGCAGCGGCAGGCACTCGCCCAACCAATCGGTGAGGCTATCGAGCTTGACGCCGCACTTGGCCGGGATGGTAAAGGCCAAGATGACGCCAGCAAGCGTGGCATGTACGCCGCTCTTGAACATGCAGAACCACAGCAGCAGGCCCAGCACCGAATACGGGGCGAGACGGTAGTGCTGCGTCTTGTTGAGCCACACGAGCGCGCAGGTCACAAGCGCGGCGGCGCCCAACCAAAACGGATTGGGGCTCTGACCGTAGAAGATGGCGATGGCGGCGATGGAAATGAGGTCGTCGGCGATGGCGAGCGTCGAGAAGAACACGCGCACGCCGTTGGGCACGCGATTGCCCAAAAGCGACAGCACGCCCAGCGCAAAGGCAATATCGGTTGCCATGGGAATGGCCCAGCCGTTGTGCGCGCCGGCATGGTTAAAGATCAGATAGATGCAGGCGGGAACGACGACGCCGCCCACGGCCGCCAGCATGGGAAGCATAGCCTGGCGCGGGTTTTTGAGCTCGCCGACCGTCATCTCATACTTGAGCTCAATGCCCACCAGCAAAAAGAAAATCGCCATGAGGAAGTCGTTGACGAATAGCTCAACGGTGAGACCGGCCGTAAGGTTGCCCAGACCCACATACAGCGGGGTCTCCAAAAAGTGATGGATGGCCTCGTAGGCATCGGTATTGGCGCAAATGACGGCGGCGATGGCGGCGAAGACCATGACGGCGGCAGAAATCGTGCCGTTCTCGGTGATGCGCTCCCAGATGTCGTGGCGTTCAAAGCGCTTGCGCTCGCGAACGTTGAACAGCTGCTCAGTTGCTGCCATGGGCGGCTCCTTTCACGGGATGGCTCCCGTCTTAAAAAAGCACGGCCCGCCCAAGTGGCGGCGCCGCGCTCTAACGTATTACGCTTGCATCTAGCCTACCCTGCACGACAAGCACGCAGGCGTGGCCGAAAAGCGGAACCACAGGTTGAACATTATTTGCTCAACGGCACGGGCACGCCTGTCCAAGAGACGACGCGGCGACGTGCACAAAAAACGACCGGAGCGCGGGGCGTCCGCGATCCGGTCGTGGCGTTTGGTCAACTAAACCTAGCAGGCGGCCATGATGGGGGCAGCGACCTGCTTCTTACGGGAGAGGACGCCCGGCATCCAGACGCCGTCGTGCTCGTCGGCAATGCCCAGGCCCTTCTGAGCGGCCTCGGTCTCGCCCTCGAGCAGGACCTGCGAGCCCTCCTCCATGATGTCGGTGATGCACAGGACGATGCCGTCGGCACCCTTCTCGGCGGCGTAGGCGCGCATGGCCTCGCGAATCTCGTCGATCATGCCGAGCGCGCGGCTCTTGTCGACGGTCTCGTACTGGCCGATGAGCAGCTTCTTGCCGGCGGGCTCGAACATCTTGATGTCGTTGCCGACCATCTCAGCTGCGGTGAAGGAGCCGGACGGACGGGTGAGGAAGACCTCCATGCCAAACTTGACCGGGTCGACGCCCACCTGCTCGCCGAGCTTGGCGGCGACGGCGCGGTCGACATCGGTGGTGGTGGGGCTCTTGAGCATGAGCGTGTCGGTCATCATGGCCGAGAGCAGCAGCTTGGCCTGGACGTCGGAAAGCTCAACGCCGAGCACGCCGGCGAGCTTGGTGACGATGGTGCAGCTGGAGCCCCAGGGCAGGCAGATGTAGTGCAGCGGGCCGGCGGTCTCGAAGTCGCCGATGCGGTGATGATCGACAACGCCAAAGACCGTGGCGTCCTTAAGGCCGGCGACGGACTGGGCAGACTCGTTGTGGTCGGTGAGGACGACGAGCTGACCAGCCTCGACGGACTCGATCACGCGGGGCTCGGCGATGCCGGCGTCGGCGAGCAGCTTGGCGGACTCGGCCGGAAGCTGACCAAGGGCGCAGGCCTCGTAGGTGTTGCCGGCATACTCAACCTGGTTGAGCAGCTGGGACAGGACGACGGCGCTCATGATGGCGTCGTTATCGGGGTTCTGGTGACCAAAGACAAGAACGTTTGCCATGGATATCCTCCACTTGATATGTGTACTTGGACGTAGCTATGGTAGCACGCCGATGCCGAGCCTTCGCAGACGGAAGGGCCACGGCATATTTTGGGGCGCAGGCACGGGGGCCAAGGCTGTCCCTTTTGCACCATGTTGGTGCAATGTAACCTGTCCCCCTTGCACCAGCTATTTACCGGCAGCGCGCAGGGCTACGTAGGCAGCACCGATGATGCCGGCGTCGTTTCCGAGCGAAGCGACCTTAATGGGCGTCTCGCGCGAGGCGGAGAGCGCGTACTGCTTAAAGTGCTCGCGAACCTTGTCGAGGTAAACATCGGCCGAGGCGGAGGCGCCGCCGCCGATGAGGAACATCTCGGGGTCGACCACGTTGGCGATAAGTGCCAGGGCGCGACCGAGATAGTCGGCCATGGTATCGGCCGCGGCCAGCGCGAGCTTGTCGCCCTCGCGGCAGGCCTGGAACACGTCCTTGGAATCTGAGGGGCCAGTGAGTTCGATGGGCTCGACGCCAGCCTTCTTGCACTCGGCAAGGTAGTTGCTCACCACACCGGTGGCGCTGGAATACTGCTCCAGGTGGCCATGGCCGCCGCAGCCGCAGGTGCGCTCCTCAGCCGGATTCAGGCACATGTGGCCGATCTCGCCGCCGGCGCCCACAACACCCGATACCACGTCGCCGTTAACGATAACGCCGCCGCCCACGCCGGTACCGATGGTGACCATCACCACGTTCTGTACGCCCTTGGCAGAGCCGAGCCAGGCCTCGCCCATGGCAGCGGCGTTGGCATCGTTCTCGTATTTAACGACCGCGTCGGGGCAGTGCTTCTGAATGGCGATCCTCAGTTCGGGCAGGTTAATGGCAATGTTGGCCTTGACCTTGGCATCGCCCGACGCCGGGATAGGACACGGAACGGCCAGGCCAATGCCCGCCACAAAGGCACGCGGAATCTGGGCTTTGGCGACCACCTGGTCGATAGCCTCGGTCACCGCGGCAAAGCCCGCAGCGTCAACGATGGGAGGCGTGGGCACGCTGGCCTTGGCCAGCAGGTTGCCGTCCTCGTCGAACAGACCCTCCTTAACCGAAGTGCCGCCGACGTCGATGCCGATGTAATACTGCTTAGGTTCCATGGGAGCCCACCTTTCTCGTTTAAACATTGCCTGTATGGTACCGCTCCCAAGGCAAAAACCTACCAAAAAGGGACAGGTTTGTTTTGACAGGTTTTATCTGGGGAAACGCGAATGGTCGCTTAATAGGTCGCGCAAGACCTTCCCCAAATATAAAGGCGCCGGGAGGCGGAGACTCCCGGCGCCCGTCAAAGGGACTGTGTTGTCTGTTGGACCGCACGGCCCATCGCGGCGATAACGCCGACTAGGCCTGAAGTACCTGCAGCTGCTTGTGAATCTCGATGAGCTCCGTCGCCATGACGCGCATGGTCTCGGTACCGGCCATCTGGTCCTCGGCATGCAGCAGAATCAACGGGGCCTCGCCGTTACGCTCGCCGTTGGCCTCCTTCTTCAGAAGCCCCATGTGAACATCGTGGCCACCGTTATAGGCCTCGTCGCCCTGCTTGATAAGCTCCTCGGCGGCGTCAAAATCGCCCTCCTTGGCCTTTTGCACGGCATTGATGTACATGCTCTTGGCGGTACCGACGTAGCTGATGATCTCGAAGCAGGTCATCTGCAGTTCGTTCATATCCTCCATGCGGAGCACCTAGCCCATCACGCTGACGCAGTGGTCGATGATGCCGGCAGCGTTCATGCGGCCGTAGTCGACCATGTTGATGACCTCGACCGGAAAACGACCGGCGGCCTCCTTCTCAAAATCGCCCTTGGTGTAGCCGATCTGCGGACCAAGCAGCAACATGTCGCACTCGTCCAGGTGATCGTGGGCCTCGTTCATGGGACGAGCCTCGACCTCAATATCCAGACCACGGTTTGCAACCTCGGCCTGCATCTTCTGGACCAGCAGGCTCGTGGACATGCCGGCATTGCAGCAGAGCATGATCTTCTTCATGGTTTCCTCCTTATAACTGCGCGGCGCGCAGACGACAACTGGTTGTATTCCTTGCGGCTATTGTGCCCGCTCCCCTGTATCTTTACGCAAGGGAGAGAGCCGCGGGCACCGGCACCGCGTACCGGCGCCCGCAAAGGTGAAAGGGACGAACGTTAGGCGTTCTACTCGGCGAGAGCCTCCTGCTTGGCGATTGCCTTCTCGGAAATCTTCATAAAGGGCAGGTAGACGGCCATGCCAATGACAATCTCGAGAGCCTGCCACACGCCGGCGCGCCAGTCAAAGCCCGTAGCGAGCAGGGCATTGATGACGGGAGGCATGGTCCAGGGCACCTGGGCGATGCAGGGGCTGATGATGCCTGCGCAGGTAAGGCCATAGGTGATGCCGATGAACAGATCGGGAAGAAGGACGAACGGGATCATGAGCGGCAAGTTGTACACGATGGGGTAACCGTAGATAACCGGCTCGTTGATGTTGAACAGACCAGGCAGGATAGCCATCTTGGAAACGGTCTCGGAAGCCTTGTTCTTGGAGAACAGGAGCGTGTCGAGCAGAAGCATGAGGGTGCAGCCCGAGCCGCCGATGAGGGCGAAGCTGTTAACGATCTGCATGTTCATGTAGTGATCGGGCTGGATGGTGCCACCGGCGGCAAAGGTAGCCATGTTGTCGACGATGAGCATGGTCAGGATCGGCTCGACGGTAGCGCCAGAGATGGTGGACTGGTGAATACCGACGCAGAACAGCAGGTTAGCAAGGGTGTAGATGAGGATAACAGCCCACGGACCGGCGTTCATGATGCTCTTGAGCGGGTTGGAGATACACGTGGAGATGATGGTGCACAGATCGGTGCCGGCGCACACGGCGAGCAGGGCTGCGGCAAGAGCGAAGATCGCGAGGTTGAGCAGCATCGGGATCATGACGTTGAAGGAGTTGGAGACCGCGGGAGGCACGCCCTCGCCCAGCTTAACCTTGAGCTTCTCGACGCCAGAAATCTTGATGAAGAGCGAGACGGAAAGCAGGGCGATGATAATAGCCGAGAACAGACCGTTGGTGCCGGTGTTGGCAGTCGAAAGGGCGCCCGTGACCTCGGCGGAGGTGATCTTGTCGGTGAGCAGCGGGCTCGTGGCGGCAAGCGAGGCGGTGATCTGCTGCGGCATCATGATGACGAAAGCAGAGATAGCGACGACCACGCAAGCGAGCGGGTTATCGAAACGCTTGTTCTTAGCGAGGCTGTAGCCAATCAATCCGGCCAAGATAATGGCAGAGACGTTGAGGGTGCCCAGCGTAATTGCCGAACCCCACGTCTGAAGGTTGGCAAGGCCCGCCGCATCGAGCGGGAACAGAGGGAACACGACGTTGTTAATAAGAACCGCGATACCCGCAAGGATATAGAGCGGCGTGATGGTCGCGAAGGCGTCACGCAGGGAACGCAGATGAACCTGGTTTCCCACCTTCGCAGAGACCTCGGCAAACTTGTCGAGGAAGCTCTTTCCGTTGTCACTGGCCATGATTGCTCCTAACTTTCAAATCCGGCCTTTTCCTATGCGCACGGTGGTCTGTCGCCCTCTGCCACCAGATGTGCCATGTGTTGCGCGCAGCGGCGCGCGGTCTGGGCGTTCGCCCGTTCGCTAATCAACCACGTGAGTCGTGGCGACCTGCTTGAGCCAAGCTGCCGACTTCTTAAGGCGGCGCTTGTAGCCGTCCATAAGGTCGACCTCGACAAAACCGTAACGGTTCTTAAAGGCATTCGCCCAAGACCAGTTATCGATGACGGCCCAATAATGGTATCCACGGCACTTGGCGCCCTCGGCAATTGCCTTGGCAACCCACTCCAGGTGCTGGCGTACAAAGTCGACGCGGTAGTCATCCTGGATGGTTCCTTCGGCGTCTCGGTTCTTGTATTCGTCCATGATGCCGATGCCGTTCTCGGAAACGAACCACTCAAGATCGGGGTAGTTCTTAGCGCAGTCCATGCCAAAGTCGTAGAGGCCCTGCGGGTAGATCTCCCAGCCGCGGCTCTCGTTCATAACGGCGTCGGGCCACACGTACTCGTCGGCAAAGTGCGGCAGACCGTACTGGTCGATCTTGCTCGCCGGCGCCTGAACGCGCGTGGGGTGGTAGTAGTTGCAACCGAGCCAGTCGACAACACCCTGCTTAAGAATCTCTTGGTCGCCGGCACGGAACGGAAGCTTAACGCCGCCCTCGGCCAGGCTGTCGAGCACGTCGGCGGGAAGCTCGCCCTTGGTAATGAGGTCGAGCCACCAGCGGTTGTTGATGCCGCTGGTCATACGCACGGCCTCGAGGTCCGCCTCGCTGGGGTTCTCCTTGGTGTAGACCGGGGTAAAGCAGTTGATCATGCCGATCTTGGCATCGCTGCGAACGGCGCCCTCGTCATAGGCGCGACGGTAGTTGGCCACGGCCAGCGCATGTGCCAGCGAGATGTGATACTGCACGGTGCGAGCGCGGCTAAAGTCGTGGAGCTGCGGGAACCACACGCCCTCCTGATAGCGCTGCTCGGGCTCGACGATGGGCTCGTTAAAGGTGAACCAGTACTTGATCTCCTGGCCAAACTCGTGGAAGGCGACGTCGGCGTAATGTGCGTAAGCCTCGACAACCTCACGGCTCTCCCAGCCGCCACGGTTAAAAAGGTAGGTGGGCATGTCAAAGTGGTACAAGTTGACAAACGGCTCCAGGCCGGCTTCGCGAGAGGCGCGGAACAACTCGTGATACCACGCGGCGCCTTCCTCGTTGAGGTTGCCGTCGGCATCGAGCAGACGGCTCCACTGGATGGAAGTGCGATAGGTATCCAGGCCCAAGTCCTTCAAAATGCGAAGGTCTTCCTGGTACTTGGCCATAAAGTCATTGCCGGCGTAAGAGCCAACGCAGTTGTAGAACGAGCCCAGATCCTGGATGGACCAGGTGTCCCACAGGTTCTCGAGCTTGCCGCCCTGGTTCCACTGACCCTCAGTCTGCGGGCCGGACATAGCAGCGCCAAAGAAGAAGTCGTTGGGCAGCTGATACTGTGCCATCAAAGTCCTCGCTTTCGTGTTCTAGAGCTTCCGGTTGGAGACGGGTTTGCTTTGGCAGGTTATCCGGCGCGGGCGCGCACCGGCCATACCGAT
>CANNPG010000007.1:0-15574 GCA_947507375.1 uncultured Collinsella sp.
AGGTCTCACGCAACCAGTTACTCATGGCTTGCTACGAGATGTGCAGCTCCTTTGCAGTATTTAAGCCCTGCGAGCGAACACAACAACAACTCGATGAAGCTATTTCGCTTAAGCTCATTCCACCCAACTGCGGCTGGGAGCGTGTTGTCGACACCAAGGGCAATGGCACTAACCTGTGGAAGCGCACGCCGCTTCTTTCCGCAGCGGATATCGCCACGTTCGCCAAGCAGGCCGCAGGCCTGCGCGGCGTTAAACAACTGCGCTGGACAGCCGAGCACATGACGGGGCAAACTGCCTCGCCCTTCGAAGTACAGACCTCCATGCTTGTCTCGCTCCCCCGCGACGAGGGCGGCATGGGCATCAACATCGCAAACAACGTGCGCATCCTACTCAGCGACGCCGCGCGCTCACTGTATTACAAAACCTGCTGCTACGCCGATATCCTCATCGAAAGTGCCACCAACAGCATGGGCGTCATTCTGGAATGCCAAGGCCGCTCCGCCCATGACAACGAAGCCGCAAGCCTCTCCGATGCCGAGCGCACCACCGCCCTCACAAGCATGGGCTATGACGTTATCCAGATAACCTATGAGCAAATCAAGGACAAGAAGAGCTTTGATAGCATCGCCGAGCTCATTCATAAAAAGGCGGGGCTCCCCTACATCCCAAAGACCGATCAGGAACGCACCACCGAAGATGCCCTGCGGCGGGAGCTGTTGGTCAATTGGGATGAACTGTTCTCCGTTAAGCCGGCCGGCTAGCAGCTAGCGATCAGAGGGACTGCGGGAACGTCAGAAGCAGCAACGCGAGCCGCAAAGCCCGCCTCGGTCAGCTCGACGACCTCGGTAAACGTTGCGTCAAAGAACTCCTCGGTCAGCAGGCGGTACGGCGGATGATCGGGCTCGCCGGGGTTTTCGCGCACGATCTCGTGCATGACGCCGATGGTCTTGAGCACATACTCCTTATGGATGGGATACTGCCCAAAACGCGTCGCAGCGGTATACAGGCGATCGGTCGCACGCGGGATGGAAACAATGCCCAGCGTCTTGCCAAACCAGTCAAAGTCGCCTTGCTTTTTAATGCGGAACTCCTCGCACGGCTTGCCGCCGTGCGCCTCCAGGTACTGATTCACGCGCGTATTCCATACGGTATCGGCCACCAGATGCGACCAGACACCCAGTGTCAAATCGAGCAACGACTGCGCCACATCTTCGGATGCAAGCGAGAACTCACAGGCGCCGGGACCGGCAACCGGCTCGGCATCCCTGTAGCGCTGGGGATAGTGCACGCGATTCAGTCGCTCGCGCTCCTCGACAATCGAGGTAGCCGCGGCTGGCGCACCGGTGGGCGAACTTTTAAGCAACGGTGCCACATAGGTATCCCAGAACTCATGCTCACGAGGCTTAGGGATAGGCTCGGGCTTTGCAAAGTGCGTAATGCGGTACGGGATGGGATCGGCGATGCCAGGGACCATATAGCCCACGAAGATATCCGGAACCACGCAGCCAAACAAAAAGGCATTGCGATCGCGCACGCTATTGGCAAGCGCACCGGTGCGCTCCAGCAAACGCTCCGTCTGAGCGATATGAATGTTCCAACTTGGCATAGCCACCCCCAAAAAATACCTGGATAACTATACCATCACGGCAAAGCCGCGCGGGCGGCTACGCACGCTCTACGCAGCAACTAGTCCGTAGCACCGCTTTCGGTTCCATACGACGGCGAAGGCGCCTCGACCACATGGTGATATCGATCGATATAGATTGCACGGGCACCCAGGCGTCGCACCAAATCCTGGTGATGCGTGCTCATCAAGACCATCTTACCCGCCGCGACGTAGGCCAGCAAGAAGTTGACCACGATGTCGCATGAATCCTCGTCGAGTCCATTGGTAGGCTCGTCGAGGACCAAGATATCCGGGTTCATCGACACCACCGCAGCCAGCGCAACGCGCTTCTTTTGCCCGCCCGAGAGCTGATAGGGAGAGGCGTCGGCAAGGTCGGCAACCTGGAACAGCCCCATGGCATCGCGCACGCGGCGCTCGAGCTCGTCTGCCGGCAGCCCCATCTGCGCGGGACCAAAAGCAACTTCCTCGCCCACCGTGGCGCAGAACAGCTGGGCATCGGCGTTTTGGAATACGAAGCCCACGCGCTGGTGGAACTTCTGAGCAGCAGCAGAATCCTTCAGATACGCCGCATCGACCACGTGCCCGTCAAACAGGTATGCCCCTGCGTCCGCGAGTTCAAGGCCGTTAATAAGACGCATAATCGTCGTCTTGCCGCAGCCGTTGGGACCGAGCAGGGCAACGAGTTCACCACGATCGACCCGCAGCGACACGCCATCGACAACCGTATGCCCCGCATAGGAGAACACCACGTCGCGCAGCTCGATGAGCGGAACGACCTCGGCGCCGCCCACACCGTTCGTGCCCGCCGCACTATTCATATCGATCGTCAAAACGTCGCCCTTCCCCATTTGCATCCCCAGTCGGAACCAGCAGCGCCTACAGCACGGCGCACAACACTGTCAGCAGCGCCACGCCGGCCGCATAGGCCGCATCGCGCCAGCCAAACCTGGCGCGCGCGGGAGCCGGATACGCACCGGCAAAGCCGCGGCAAAGCATGGCCTCGTCCATCGCGCGGCTGCATTTCATCGCCTTGATAAAGGTCATGCCCATGATACCCGCGATCGAATCGGTACGCGAAAATCCCTCGGGCGCACGGCCAACGCTGCGCAGCATGACCGATTCACACAGATTGTGCGCCGTACGACCCAGCACCTCGATGTGCTTGAGCGCCATATCAAACGTAAAGATAACTTCGTCGGGTAGATGCAGCATCTTGAGCGCCGCCGACATGCGGCTCCACGTGAGGGTCCACGAAACGCCCAGCACCAGCGACACATTAATGAAGGTCTTGAGCGCAATCTTGAGCATGGCGCCCGTAGCGGAAGCACCCAGCAGCAGGGCAGGCAGCGCCAAAACCACTGCGAGCCCCGCGGCGCCAAGCGCCGGCACAAAGGTCGCGCGCAGCCCGCGTACGGGACGCACGGCAACGAGCACCAGCGCAATGGCCGCCATCAACATGAGGTACAGCGGGCTTTGTGTCAGGCACACGCACAGGACGCAAACGAATATCCCCACCAGGCGCACCGGAGCCGAAACGCAAGAAAGGGCGCGGTCGACCATCGACCCGCCCTCGTGCGCGCCTCCACCCAGGCGAACCCGCTCAAGCAGGCTCGCCAGGTGCAGGACGTTCTTTTGCATCACGCGATGACGAGCGCCCGTGGGCTCGTATCGCTCCTCGGCCGCAAGCCAGCTAGGCAGCTCGACCATCGCCATGGGCTCCGCTTTCCTTGACCGTCAGCGAGATCAGACGGAATGCGATGGTGAGCACCGCCACGCCAATCACGCCGGACAGGATATACATGGCAGCCTGGCCGGCAAAGCCAAGGCCCTGCTCCTCGGAATAGGCCTGCAGATAATCGCCCGTGGGCAGAGCGTCGGCAAAGGTCGGGGTGTCGAGGCCGACCGAAGCCTGCAGACTGTCGTCACCAGCCTCCTGAACGGCGGTCGCGGCGCCCTCAGCGTCCCACTCGCCCCAAGCGTCACCCGTGGCCAGCAGGCCCAGCGGCGTGGCCACGACAAGCACGGCGACCAGGATGAACGTGGGGACCAGCGAGGTCTTCTTGGCGGTTGCGCCCTCGGTCTCAAGCAGGCCGTCGGAAGCCTCGGGGCCGACGATAATGCTCGGCGCCGTCTTCTTGATAAAACCGTAGATGGCGGCCGTCGCTACGCCCTCGACCACGCCGGCAACCAGCATATGTGGGATCAACATGGCCGGAATAGCCACGGACAGCGGGAAGGGGCAGTACAGCGGCGCGCCCGAAGCGTTGGTAAAGAGCATCGGCTGAATACCAAACTCGATTGCCGCGCACAGGGCCGCCAGGCACAGGCCGACCCAGCCGCTTACGATGGCCGAAACCGAGGTGCCCCAGCTTTTGTCGTGCAAACGGCTGTTGAGCGCACGGAACACGATAGCAGCGGCAAACGGCAGCACGAAGGCCATGTTAAAGCAGTTGGCGCCAAAGGACAGGATGCCGCCGTCGCCAAACAGCAGCGCCTGCAGCGCCAGCGCGACCGAGACAGCGATAGCCGCGGCCTCCGGGCCCAGCAACAGCGCGATGAGCGCGCCGCCGACGGCGTGACCAGTGGTGCCGCCGGGCAGCGGCACGTTGAACATCATGAGCAAGAAGGAGAACGCGGCGCAGATGCCCAGGAAAGCCATGTGCTTGCGATCGAGCGTGGCGCGCACCTTCTTGATGCAGTGGACCCAAACGGGCACCATCGCCACCGCCATGACGGCATCGGTCTGCGGGGACAGATAATTATCTGGAATGTGCATGCACGCCTCCCGGTTATCGGCGCACGGAATTGCAACGCCGTTTGAATCACCTTTCCAGTGTTACGTAATGTCAGATTCGTAACACGACGCGGGCTATCATAGCAAAACGGCGCACTGCCGACAAAGCAGCACGCCGTTATGTAATGCGCGTGTCATATATGCAGGCTCAACGGTGCCTTATACCGGGCATAGCAGTCACGTAGGACTCGGCAGCAGCCACCGCTGACCCATACCCCAGCGCAGGACCTAGCCGCGGACCTCGCCGTTTACGCCCTTGCACACCTTGGTGACGATCTTCTGGTGCGCTTTTTCGACCTCTTCGCTGGTGAGCGTGTGGTCGTCGGAGCGATACGTAAGCGCAAAGGCCATGGACTTCTTGCCCGCACCGATACGGATGGGATCGCGGTAGACGTCGAACAGGCGCACGCCCTCGAGCAGCTTGCCGCCGGCACTCGTAATACGACGCTCAAGATCCTCGCAGGTCACAGTGTTGTCGACCACGATAGCAAGGTCGTGCTCAACGGCCGGGTACTGCGAGAACTCGCGGTAGTTCTCCTGGTTGCGGGCGCCCTTGATCAGCTTGTCCAAGTCGAGCTCAAAGGCAACGACGACCTCATCGATACCGCAGGCCTCGCGCGCCTCGGGGTGGATCTCGCCGACCCAGCCCAGCACGGTGCCGCCGGACAGAACCTCGGCCGCACGACCCGGTTGCAAGAAAGCGTAGCCCTCGCCCTCGACGGGACGGAAGCGAACCTTCTCGATGCGCAGCTGGGCGAGCAGCTCCTCGACAATGCCCTTGCCAAAGAAGAAACGCAGCTTGCGATACTTCATGTTCCAGGACCGCTCGCTCCACTGGCCCGAGAGCACGCCCGCCACGGACTTGGTCTCCTTGGGCAGGCTGGCGTTCTCGCGACCGTGGAACAGGCTGCCGACCTCGTACAGGTGCACGTTGGGCGTACCGTGCGCCTCGTTGTAGGCCACGGACTGCAGCAGGCCCGGCAGCAGCGAACGACGCATCTCGGTCTGCTCGGCTACCAGCGGGTTCATGAGCACCACGGGGCAACCGCGGCCCTCGGTGGACATACCGATCTTCTCCAGGTCACCCGGGGCGGCAAAGCCGAAAGTCGTGGTCTCGTTGAGGCCGCAGGCGCGCAGGATCTCGCCGACCTTACGGGTGAGCTTCTGCTCGCGGGTCAGGCCGCCGATGTGGTTCTTGGCAGCCGGGATGGTCGCCGTCACGCGGCCCATGCCCCACAGGCGCAGGACCTCCTCGATCAGGTCGATCTCACGCGGCAGGTCGGGACGGAAGCTCGGCGGGGTGACCATGAAGTCATCGCCGTCGCGCTCGACGGTGCAGCCCAGGCGGGTGAGCGAACGCTCGATAAACTCGGGCTCGATGTCGGCACCGCAGATGGCATGCACGCGGGCCAAGCGCAGCTTGATGCTGTCGATGGTCTTGGGCGCGGGGAACACGTCCACATAGCCGGGGGCGACCTCGCCGCCGGCGATCTCCTCGATGAGCGCGCACGTCACATTGGCGACGTCCACGCAGCCGCTCTCGTCGACCTGGCGCTCAAAGCGGATGGAGGCGTCGGAGATCAGCGACAGGTCACGGCTGGTGTGCGAGGTGCGGCCGGCGTTGAAGCAGGCGCTCTCGACCATCACGTCAACGGTATCGTCCTCGATCTCGGAATCCATGCCACCCATAACGCCGGCCAACGCCACGGGGCGCTCGCCGTCGGTGATGAGGCCCATGCCGGCGTCGAGCACGCGCTCCTCGCCGTCGAGCGTCGTGAACTTCTCGTCCTGCTGGGCGGCACGAACCACCACACGACGGTGGCCATCGCGCTCGGCAAAGGTGTCCAGGTCAAAGGCGTGCAGCGGCTGACCGGTGAGCATCATCACGTAGTTGGTGATGTCGACGATGTTGTTGTGCGGGCGCACGCCCAGGGCGTTGAGGCGCTTGACCATCCAGTCTGGCGACGGGCCGACCTTGACGTTGCGCACGATGCGGGCAACGTAGCGGTCGCACAGGCCCTCGTCGGCGATCTCGACGGAAAGCTCGTCGTCGGTCGCGCGGCCGGTCTCGACCTTGATGGCGGGCAGCTCAACGTGGAAATCGCGGTCGAAGATGGCGCCGGTCTCGCGGGCCATGCCGATCATGGACAGGCAGTCGGGACGGTTGGGCGTGATCTCACAGTCGAGCACGGTGTCGCTCGAGCCCACGTACTCGGCAAACGGCATGCCGCAGGGCGTATCCTCGGGCAGGATCATGATGCCGGAGTGGTCGCCACCCAGGCCGAGCTCGCGCGCGGAGCAGTTCATGCCCATGGACACGACGCCGCGAAGCTTGCTCTTCTTGATCTTAACGTCGCCGGGAAGCACGGCGCCAATCATGGCCGTGACGATGTGGTCGCCGGCCTCGAAGTTCTGCGCGCCGCAGACGATCTGCAGCGGAGCGGGATTGCCGTCGGCGTCGAGATTCTTGTCGCCCACATCGACCGAGCACACATACATGTGGTCGCTATCGGGGTGCGGGATCTTGGTGAGCACCTTGGCGGTCACCACGTGGTCGAAGGACTCGCCCACGGTGTCGATCGCCTCGACCTCGGTGCCGGTACGGATATATTCGTCCGAAAGGGTCTTGGGATCCTCCGGAATATCGATCATGGTCTTGAGCCAGTCGTAAGAAACGCGCATCTAACTGGTCTCCTTTCATAAATGCGGCTTTGAGCCGGAAACTGCAACTAAGAAGAAAGCGTTCTAGAACTGGTTCAAGAACCTCATGTCACCAGTCATCAACGTGCGCAGGTCGGGCAGGTCGTAGCGCAGTGCCGCGACGCGCTCGGCGCCAATACCAAAGGCGAAGCCGGTGTACTTCTCGGGGTCGATGCCGCAGTTGATCAGGACGTTGGGGTCGACCATACCGCAGCCCAGGATCTCGATCCAGCCGCTGTGCTTGCAGAAGTTGCAGCCCTTGCCGCCGCACACGTGGCAGCTCACGTCCACCTCGCAGCTGGGCTCGGTGAAGGGGAAGAAGTGCGGGCGGTAACGCGTCTTGCGATCCTCGCCAAACATGCACTTAACAAAGTAGTCGAGCGTGCCCTTAAGATCGCCAAAGGTGATGCCCTCGTCGACGACCAGGCCCTCAATCTGGTTGAACTGCGGCAGGTGGCAGGCGTCGGCCGTGTCGGGACGGTAGACGGTGCCCGGGCAGATCATGTAGATGGGCGGCTTCTGCGACTCCATGGTGTGGATCTGCACGCCCGAGGTCTGGGTGCGCAGCAGCACGTCGGACTCACCGTGAGCGTGAGCCTCGGGATGCGCGACGCTGCCGGGGTTGTTGTCGACCACATAGAACGTGTCGCGAGCCGAGCGGCTCGGGTGATCCATGGGCGCGTTGAGTGCGGTGAAGTTGTAGTAGGAAGTATCGACCATGGGGCCGGACTCGACGGTGTAGCCGATGCCGCAGAAGATGTCCTCGGCCTCCTCGATGATCTGCTTGATCAGGTGCTGGTGACCGATCTGCGGACGGATGCCCGGCAGCGTGATGTCGACGGCCTCGTGCTCGAGTGCGTGCTTGAGGGCGGCGGCCTTCATCTCGGTGGTGCGCTCGTCGAGCATGCCCTCGATCAGCTGGCGCATCTCGTTGGCGCGTTTGCCCATCATGGGACGATCCTCGGGAGCGAGCTTGCCCATCATGCGCATCAGGCCGGTGATACGGCCCTTGCGGCCGAGCAGCTCAACGCGCGCGGCCTCGAGCTTGGCGGCGTCGTCAGCGCTAGTGACGAGCTCCTTGGCCTCTTCCTCGAGTTTGACCAGATCATCAATCAGACTCATGTCTTCCCTTTCGTCTCTCGCACATCCGCGCTCCGGGACGGCTGACGCCGCCCGATGTTGCGGATGCGCGGCCCGGTTCGGTAACAAAAAAACCGTCCTCGGGCATGTACATTGCCCAAGGACGGTTGAATTCCGCGGTACCACCTTGTTTGACCCGGCGGATGTCTGGCCCGCCGCGCCCACTCTGTGCCTCTTGTCGCGAGGCTCACGGCTTCCCTACTGGGACTTTGCTGCCACTGGCCGCGTGCCCGTTGAGGTCGCTGCTCGGGAGTGAACGCTTGGCCCTTGCCACCGCAGGAAGGCTTGCAGCCCATGACCTTCCCTCTCTTGCCGGCGACGCGGCGGGCAAAACCCTCTCCGTCAACGCATTGGGCTATAGGATAACACATTTCGCGAGCGCATCGCCGCGTTCCGTTTTGTTCGCGCTGGGTACAAGGCAGGTGGCTGTGCAAACTGGCCGCGCACCCGCCTGCGGCGCTCGGCCTGCGAGATTAAGGATACGGTATGGGAAAGAAACTCGATAAGAAGGCCAAGGCCGCCGTGGCAAAAGCCGCCAAGGGCGTCAAGGCCGCTAAAGTCGACAAGGCCGTCAAAAAGTTCCGCAAACTCGAGGGCAAGCTGTGGACTCGCGAGTACCTGCTCAAGATTGCCGAGTTCGATGGGGCGACGATTGCTCCTGCCAACGGCGCTGCCGCCCGTGCCGACGCCATGGGCACGCTTGCCGGCGAGCATCACAAGCTGCTGACCAGCGAGAAGTCCGTTGAGCTCGTACGCTCGTTAGCGCGCGAGACGGTTGCAGGCGGACACGTAGACGACCCGCAGCTGCTCGACGAGATCCGCGTGCTCGGCCGCGACCAGCGCGAGGCAAGCGTTATTCCCACCGAGGAGGCCGAGGCCTGGACCAGGCTCACCTGCGAGGCCGACGCCGTGTGGCACAAGGCCAAGACGGCCAACGACTGGGCGAGCTTTGAGCCCTATGTGGATAGAATCGTCGCCCAACTTAAGCATCAGGCCGAACTCATGGACCCCAAGCGCGACCCATACGACGTTTGGCTCGACCAGTACGAGCGCGGCCTTTCTGCCGAGAGCTTCGACGCATTTTGCGAGGAGGTCAAGGCCACGGTCGTGCCGCTCGTGCACGCCATCGGCGAGCGCGGCCAGCAGCCCGATGCCGACTTTTTGCACGCCCGCGTGCCCGAGGCCGCCCAGCGCGCCATGAGCTTCGACCTGATGAAGCTCGTCGGCCTGAACCTGGACGACACCACGCTTGCCTTTACCGAGCACCCGTTTAGCGAGGGCTTTGCCGTGGGTGACGCGCGCATCGCGACACACATCTACGAGGACGATTGCATCTCCAACGTCTACAGCATCATCCACGAGGCAGGACACGCCATGTACGAGCTGGGCGTCAATCCCGCCTATGCGCGCACCTGCCTGGAGGGCGGCACCTCCATGGGCATCCACGAGAGCCAGAGCCGCTTCTTTGAGAACACCGTGGGCCGCAGCCGTGCCTTTATGGGACCGCTGCTCGAGGTGCTGCGCCGCCACGCGCCCGAGGTCTACGGCAACGTAGACGAGGACACGCTCTACCGCGCCGTGAACATCGCGCAGCCGTCGTTGATCCGCACCGAGGCCGACGAGCTCACCTATCCGCTGCACGTTATGGTGCGCTACGAGATTGAGCGCATGCTGTTTGCCGGCGAGGCCACGGCCAAGGACATCCCCGCGCTTTGGAATCGCTTTATGGATGAGTACCTGGGCATTCCCGTTCCCGACGACACGCACGGCTGCCTACAGGATACGCACTGGAGCGGCGGCTCGTTTGGCTACTTCCCCACGTATGCGCTGGGCAGTGCCTACGATGCCATGTTTGTGCCGGCCATGTGCCGCGACGGCATCGACCTTACCGGCGCCTGCGCGAGCGGCGACCTGACACCTGTCCGCGCCTGGCTGGGCGAGCACATTTGGCAGTGGGGCCGCGCCAAGGACGCGCCGGAACTCATCAAGGGCGCATGCGGCATGGCGTTCGATGCCCGCTACTACTGCAGCTACCTGCAGGACAAGTTCACCACGCTCTACGAGCTGTAAGGCATAACCGACACGCCAACGCAAAGGGGGCGCCGCGGAACCAATCCGCGGCGCCCCCTTTCCACCTAGTTGTTTAAGAACGTCCCCAATGACTACCTTACAGAGCTTCCAGCGCCGCGGCGATGCGCTTCATGGCGACGTCGGCAGCTGCCTGGTCGGGAGCTTCGGCCAAAACGCGAATCACCGACTCGGTTCCACTCTTGCGCACCAGCACGCGGCCCTCGCCCGCCAGCGACGCCTCGGCCTCGGCGATGGCGGCTTGCACGCCCATGTTGCCCAGCGCGGCATCTTTATCCGCCACGCGTACAGCAACCTGAGCCTGCGGCAGTAGCTTGCACGGAGCCGTGAGCTGCGAGAGCGTCTCGCGCTCGGCACGAATCACTTCCATCACGCGCAGCGAGGTCATAATGCCGTCGCCCGTGCGCTCGATATCACCAAAGATCGTGTGGCCCGTCTGCTCGCCGCCCAGGCTGTAGCCGTCCTCGCGCATCTTGGCATACACGTGACGGTCGCCCACGCCGCTGGTCACGGCACTCAGGCCGGCAAGCTCCAACGACTTGATCAGGCCAAAGTTGCTGGCGATCGTCGGCACCACGGTACCGCCCGAGAGACGCCCGTGCTTGTTCAGGTACACACCGCACACGTACAGGATCTGGTCGCCGTCGACCACGCGGCCGCGCTCGTCCACGGCCAGGCAGCGGTCGGCATCGCCATCGTAGGCAAAACCCACATCCAGGCCCTGCTCCACCACGTGGCGCTGCAGGCGCTCAATATGCGTAGAGCCGCAGTCGACATTGATGTTAAAGCCGTCGGGCGCGGCATTGATCACGCGCACATCGGCGCCCAGTGCGTCGAACACCGGCTTGGCCACCGAGGATGCCGAGCCGTTGGCGCAGTCGATACCGATCTTGACGCCCTGCAGCGAAAAGTTCGCGCTGGCGATGAGCGAAGCAATGTAGCGGTTGCGACCCTGCATGTAGTCCACCGTGGCGCCGATGTGGTTGCCCGTGGCCAGCGGCACCTCGCTCTTGCCATCGATATAGTCCTCGATGAGCTCCAGTACGTCCTCGTCCATCTTAAAGCCGTCGCTGTTGACGAGCTTAATGCCGTTATCGCAAAACGGGTTGTGGCTCGCGCTGATCATGATGCCGCAATCGAAGCAGCCTTCCACGGTCTGATGCGCTACGCCCGGCGTGGGGATCACGTGCAGCATATAGGCGTCCGCACCGCTCGCGACCAGGCCGCTCACCAGCGCCGCCTCAAACATATAACTCGAGCGACGCGTGTCCTTGCCCACGATCACGCGTGCCTTGCGCTCGCGGTTGGCACCGTAATACCAGCCCACAAAACGGCCAATCTTATAAGCGTGCTCTACCGTCAGCCCAACGTTGGCCTCACCGCGAAAGCCGTCGGTGCCAAAGTACTTCATGCGCTCTCCTTACAAAATAGGGGCGAACAGATTGCCTGTCCGCCCCAAAATGGTACTCGATTATCTGCGCTACCAGAAAAACCCTACGCCGACGCGCTGTCGCGAGCCGCCTGGCATGTAGGAGTCTGACGCAGCGTAAGCGGCTTGTCCCCCGCCTCGGCCGACGTGGTCAGCGTATACGTGATCGTCGTCGTCTCGCCAGCATGCAGGTCAACGGTGCCCGAATAGAAGGGGATTCCATGCCACGTAGCGGCGCCAAGACCAAACTGGGTGCCCTCGACGGTCAGATCAGTAATGTTGCCGCCCGTCGGGGCAAACAACGAGACATTCAGACGCTCGTCGTCACGCGCGGCATCGGGTGCGCTCGCCGCAACGTAGTCGGGCAGCTTGCCAGCCTCCTCCTGCGTCATGATGTTCGTCAGGGTAACGGTGATGCGATAGGAGCACGTGCCGTCACCGTTCTTGATGCCCTGGCCAATCTGCGTATCGGCGTTCAGGTACCAGTCGAGCTTGGAGAAGCTCAGGTTGTTAAAGTAAACGCCGGCAACAGGATCGGCACTCGGGTCATCCGGATCGGGCAGCGAAGCGTCAATGCCCGTCTCTTTGATGGCATTCTGCTCATCATCGTTTCTCATCCACGCAATCAGGCGGCCCTCTTCGGCACCGCGCTCAACGGCGCTGACAAGCTTCGTAACATCGACATCGCCGATACCGCCAAGGATCTTGTCGAAGGCAGCGCTGGCGACGGATGCAAAGATGCCGTCAGACTCCTCGACCGGATAGTTCCAGTACACATCGTGCATGAGGACCTTTGCGGCGTTGGTGCCGTCGACAACCGTTCCGTCGGGCAGTGACACGTTACCGACCAGGCCCAGCAGATACTGCAGGAACACCGGGTCGATACCGATGACGCCATCAACGTCCTGTCCATACTGGGACTTCCACAGCGCGGCGACACGCTGCGAGTTGCGGGGCCAATCAGGCGAATAGGTATTGCCCGAGTTGTACAGGTTACTGTGGTTGCCGAACAGCGCCTCATCCTCTTCGTCGACGCTCTCGACTGCCTCATCCTCGCTGAGTCCAATGCGGGGAACAAACTCGCCAATCGACATCTGGCCGTCAGTGACCGAAATCAGGCCCTGCGAACCGCCAAAGCCGCCGCAAGCACGAATCTCGACGTTGTTCATGGCGTACATAAGGTAGTTGCGCGTCTGGCCGTTGGCGCCGAGCATCTGGGGAAGGACGGGGGCGACCTTCTCCGCCGCGTCAACCGCACCGTTGAGGGTGGCAAAGCCGTCCTTGGCCTTATCGACCAGCTCGGTCACCTGGGAAATATGAGTATCGCCAATGCCCTGGACCTTCTCGTTGGCGCTCTTGAACACCTTCGAGCTGCTGGAAAGCGAATCGGCGACCGCCTGCAGCGCGGACACGTTAATCATGCCGTCCTGGAACAGCTTGCCGGGCGTGGCCTGCGAAAGGTTGTCGGCCATGGGAACCAGCGCGTTGCTCGAGACATCGGACAGGGCGTCGATCATGGTGCGGGCTGCGTTGATGTCACTGCCATACACCGGGATAAACGATGCCGCCGTCCACAGCGGGCTCGAGGTCTCCGCCTTCATGCTGTCGCAGAGCTCATCGATCTTCTTCGCGTCGTCAGGCAGCGTCGAAAAATCGCCCGACGTGACCTTGTCCTTAAGGCCACCGACGATCTCGACAGCCTCCTTCGCTTCGCTCTTTACGGTCTTTGCCGAGTTAAGCAGCATAAAGCCGCTTGCGCCAAGCGCAACGAGAAGCACCGCGACTACAACGGCAATAATGGCGCCGGTGTGACGCTTTTTGCGCTCGCCCTTGCGATGGCGATGACGGACCAGACCGTCAGAGGTCGAACTCGACGAAGCGTCGCTACCGTAGTTCAAGCCAAAATCGTAATAATCTTCCTTGGAACCCGAGCCCGCAAACTCGGCACCGCTATCATCCAGGCGGGCGAACGTGCCAGTCTCGGAGGCGCCGGTGTAAATCGTGCCAAGGTTACCCGCAAGCCCCGCGCCACCGGCAGAAGGAGTATTGTTGGCGGCCTTGCCGGCATTAACGTTGCCGGCAGCATTCGCGGCGTTGGCAGCACCTGCGTTGTTCGCAGGCACCGAAGGAGCCCCGCTCGGCTGCGACGCGGAGGTTGCACCGCCCGCAAAGACATTCCCTTTTGCACGGCCGGTCTTTTTTGCCTTTTGAGACTGCTCGTACAGAGCGGTAAACATCGCCGTCTCGCCCGGGGACACACGCTTACCGGAACCGCCCTGTCCAGCGCCGCCCGGCGTGCCGGCCTTACCAGCCCCGTTCGGACGCGGCGGAACTGCAGGACGGCCGCTATCGCTGCCCTTAAAGTGATTACCAGCCATAAAGAAATCCTCGCAATTGAGTCGCAATGAAAAAGTCCATAACGTTACTAGTTTATGGCATTTTGAGCATCGACAGCTAAACTCCAGACACGGACGTCAATTGGCGAAAATGCGGCACAACACCTTTTCTGTCTTGGCGGCGGCGCTAGCTACACCGTGAGGAACATCATCACGATGATCATGGCAAAGCCGATAAGGTCGGTCGGCAAAAACACCGTACCCAGCATAACGGCGCTGGTGATGGTCGCCGAAACCGGCTCCACAGTTCCGATGAGGCTCGCACGTACCGAGCCGATGTCCTTAACGCCCTGCATATAGAGCATGTAAGCAAAAAACGAGCCGATAACCACGAACACCGCGAGCGCCTCGACGCCGGCAGCGTCGAGCGCCGGCATATGCGCCCAGGGCTGCACGAAGACGCACGAGACCACGCCCGCCGTGAGCATTGCCGAACCCGTGACGATGGGGCTGCCGTATTCGGGCAGGATCTTGGCGGGAATCACCGCCATACACGCGGCGCTGACCGCACACACAAGACCTGCTGCCAGGCCAAGCGGCGAGATATTCAGGCTGGTGGGGTCGCCGCCGGTGGCGATTAAAAAGGTTCCACCCAGAGCCAGGCCAATGCCGATGACTTCGCGAGTGCGCGGCATGCGGCGATCGGTCACGCAGGCGTAGCCCATGATGATAACGAGCTGCAGGCACTGGAGCACCGTCGCGGTTCCGGCGTTCGTCAGGCGCACGGCCGAAAGATAGCAAAACTGGTTGAACAGCAGGCCAAAAGCGGTAAAGAGCAGCAGCTGCTTGCGATCGGCGGGTGTGGTCCAGAGCTTAATCAGGCGCTCGCGGTCGCGCGTAACAACCACGGCCATAAAGAGTAGACCGGCGAGAATCTGACGCACGCTCATAAGCCACAAGGTGTCGACGTGGTAGGTATCGAACAGAAAGCTCGCGCTGGTGCCCGAGAAGCCCCAAAACGAACCGCCCACCAGCGTAGCCAAGACGCCCGTGATCATCTTGCGCGACGACGCATCGTTAAGGCGCTCGCGCCAGGCGCGGCGGGTGCTACGGCTGAGCTCGTCGATGCCCTCGGGCACATCAATGTTCGATATATCGGTCATCGGCACCGAAGCCCCTGCGCCTTCGACCTGCTCGACACACTCTTTGCTCATTCCACTCCCCCGAAACAGTCTGGAAGCAATTCGGCTTACCTTACCACGGCGAAGGCACCAGCTAGAGGCTTGTCCGCTTATCGGTAGGACAATTCCGCAGGTGTCTTTCCATAGCTCGATACCGCAATGGCCTTGCATTATGCGACAGCCAAATCGCGACAGCAGGCTCTTTTGAAATGGATATGACAAAGCCCCCGAATTCCACAATGTAAGCGATTTTTAAAAATGTTCGTGCCACCGAGTTCA
>CANNPG010000008.1:0-15407 GCA_947507375.1 uncultured Collinsella sp.
CTATTTATTCAGTCCAAGTTTCGGGGCGCAGTTCACTGTCCCCTTTGTGGTGGTTTTTGTTTTTGAGAGAGGGGCGGGACGCTGATGGACGTCCGTACGGACGGCGATATTGCCGATAGCTTTTGGTGGCGGCGCACAACGCTGACGCGCCGCACTCCTCTGTATGACGCCTGCGTATCGGTGGGGCTGCTGGTCGCGGCGACGATTGTGGGCGCGCTGCTCGACCATCCGGGTCTCGCGCCGAGCATCATGATCGTCTATGTGTTTGCCGTTCAGCTGTGCGCATTCTTTACCTGGAGTCGCCTGTATTGCTTGCTGAGCTCGGCTGCCGCCGTGGCGCTCTACAACTTCTTGTTTGTCGACCCGCGCTACTCGCTGTCGCTTATCGACCGCGGCTATCCCGGCATGTTCTTCATCATGTTCGTGGTCTCGCTTGTGTCGAGTTCGATTGCGTTGGCCCTGCGCCGCGCCTTGGCACAGGCTGCCGCCAGCGACCGCCGCACGCATATGGTGCTCGAGACCAACCGCATGCTGCAGCGGTGCGCCGATCAGCATCAGATCGTTCACGCCATGGCCACGCAGCTGGCGCGTCTTTCGGGCTGCCCTGTCGTGTGGTACAGCGCCGACGCCGAGGGCGATGACCTGCTGCCGCGCGCGACTTACACGGCCGTGGGCGATGCCGCACCGGTGCACGAACTGGCGCCGCAGATGCCGCCTCGGCTCTCGGCGTCCGCCTATGTGGGAACGCCGCTCGACGCCACGTTTGGCGGCTCGGCGTTTTATGGCATCTACCTGACGGTTCGCACAGGCGACGGCTTCGCGCGCTCGGGCGATCCCGCCTCGGTGGTGGGCGTGCTGGCTATCGTTGCCGAGCCCGACGTGCTGACGCATGAGGAGCGGACACTTGCCGATGCCATCGTGAGCGAAGGCGAGCTGGCGCTCGATCGCGCCCGCGCCATGGAGGCCCGCGAGGAGGCGGCGGTGCTTGCCAAAAATGAGCAGCTGCGCGCCAACCTGCTGCGCTCCATCTCGCATGACCTGCGCACGCCGCTCACCAGTATTTCGGGCAATGCCGATGTGCTGCTCGACCAGGGCTCGACCGGCACCGCCGTGCTCGACGCCCAGACGCGCCGCGGCCTGCTCCTGTCCATTCGCTCGGATGCGCAATGGCTCAACGCCACCGTCGAGAACCTGCTCGCCATCACCAAGCTCGAGGGCGGCGGTATGCGCCTGTCGACCACGCTCGAGCTCATGGACGATATCGTGGAGGAGGCACTGCGCCACGTGAACCCTGCCGTGCGCGAGCACGACCTTAAGGTGGTGGCGTGCGATGAGCCGGCGCTCGTCAACGTCGATGCGCGCCTGATGGTGCAGCTGGTGGTCAATCTGGTGAACAACGCCATCACCTATACGCCCGCAGGCTCGCATATCATGATTTCGATTAGCGTCGACGATGGACGCGTGGCGTGCTCGGTGGCCGATGACGGCCCGGGCATTGCGCCCGAGGACCGCGAGCGAATCTTTGAGTCGTTCTACACCGCCAACCACGGTCTTGCCGACAGCCATCGCAGCGTGGGCCTGGGTCTTTCGCTCTGCCGCTCCATTGCGCTGGCGCATGGCGGTAGCATAGAGGTTGCCGCGGCGGACCCGCACGGCTCGGTCTTTACGATTGAGCTTCCCGTCGCCGACGTTTCGTTTGATAAGGAGTAGCGCTGTGCCGAACTCTGCCGTAAAACCGCTCATCTTGGTCGTTGAGGACGATCCCGCCGTCCGCAACCTTATTGTTGCCGCGCTCGAGGCGCACGGCTTGCGTCATATGGCCGTGGAGACCGCCCATGCCGCCATCGCCGCCGCCTCATCGCAGGCACCGAGCATCGTGCTGCTCGATCTGGGCCTGCCCGATATGGACGGCGTCAAGGTGGTGGAGTCGGTGCGCGCATGGTCGGGCATGCCGATCATCGTGGTCTCGGCGCGCAGCGAGGACGCGGACAAGATTCGCGCGCTCGATGCCGGCGCCGATGACTACCTGACCAAGCCGTTTTCGGTCGAGGAACTGCTTGCACGCATTCGCACGACGCTCAGGCGCCTTTCGTATGCGCAAACGGGTGGTGTTGCCTCCGAGGGCTCGTTCGATACCGGTGAGCTGCATATCGACTTTGATGCCGGCATTGCCACGATGGATGGCGAGGAGCTGCATCTGACGCCGATTGAGTACAAGCTCTTGTGCCTGCTGGCACATAACGCCGACAAGGTACTAACGCACCAGTTTATCCTGCACGAGATTTGGGGCACGGCAACTAAGAGCGACCTGGCGAGCCTGCGCGTCTTTATGGGCACGCTGCGCAAGAAGATCGAGTCCGACCCCGCGCACCCGCGCTATATCCAAACACACGTGGGCATCGGTTACCGATTGGTCACCCAAGGCTAGATCGCCAACCACCGTCCCAATATGAGTTGCGGTGAAATACGGACGGAAATGGCCTATTTGGCGGCCAAACAGTCCATATTCCACCGCAACTTTGTTATTTGCCCTTGGGCTTGCTGGCGTAGAACTTCTTCTTTTTGGACTTGCCGGCAGGGGAGGGTTTGCCGGCAAAGTTTGATTTGCCGTTGCCGGCCTGCGTGGGCGCGGGCGCTGCTGCACGAGGCTTGCGCGCCTCGGGGTTGCGCAGCTCCTCGGTTCGCTCGGCAATCTCCTCGGCGCTAAAGCCGACCTCGGCCATGGCGTCCTCGATGGGCAGTCGGCGCACGATATAGCAGTGGTGCACCTTCTGGTTGCGCGCGAAGTCCTCGGGGATGGTCTGTGCCGTAATGTCCTCCAGCACGACGCCCGCGCGCGCGAGCTTGCGCGTTTCGGGGCGGAAGCCGCGCAGGTTGCAGCTAAAGATGGCATGTCCGCCCTGTGCAAGCAGGCGAGATACGCCGGCCAAAAGCTCAACATGGTCGCGCTGGACATCCCAGGTGCGGCGGCCCATCTTGGACGAGTTCGAGAACGTGGGCGGGTCGACAAAGATCAAGTCCCAGCGGTTGCGCGTCTGGCGCTGGTCGCGAATCCAGGCGAGCACGTCGTCGCGCACAAAATGATGCTGCGGACCAACAAAGCCGTTTTGGCGCATATTGCGCTCGGCCCAGTCCAGGTAGGTGTTGGAAAGGTCGACTGTCACGGTTTCCTCGACGCCGCCGTCGGCCGCATAGCAGGTGGCGGTGCCGGTATAGGCGAACAGATTGAGGAAGCGGCGTGCCTGTTTGGCGTGTTCGCGCACCAGGTTGCGGGTGACGCGGTGATCCAGGAAGATGCCCACATCCAGGTAGTCGTCAAAGTTGACGGCAAAGGTGAGCCCGCCTTCTTCGATGAGCGGCAGACGCCGGCGCGCGATGTTGGCGCGCTCGCCCGATCCGCCCTTGCCGGCGCCCTGCTTGCCGTACTGCGAGCCGCCGCGCGAACGCATGCGGGCCTTGGCGTGTACATGCTCGGCCGGAACATCAAGGATGCGCGGCGCGATGGCCAAGATGTCGAGCATGCGGGCCTGGGCCAGCGCGGGGTCGATGGTCTTGGGCGCGGCGTATTCGGCGATGACGAGCCAGCGGCCCGGCGTCTGCGGGCAACCCTCGTACAGGTCGATGGCAGCGGAGTAGTCGGGCAGGTCGGCATCGTAGACGCGATAGCAGCTCACGCCCTCGCGCTTGGCCCACTTGCGGCGCAGACGGGCATTCTTGCGCAGGCGGTTGGCGAACTGCTCGGACTCCGGGATGAGCACGGGCAGCGGCTTGCCGTCGCCCAAGTCGAGCGTGGCGGCAGGTTCGGGCATGGAGGAAGCGGCGGCTTCGTCGTTGGCTTCGTTGGCATCCGCAACCTCGGCCTCGGCATCCGCGCTGGTCGCAGCCTCAAACGCTGCAGCGGCGTGGTCGAGTGAGGGCCAAACCTCAAGAGCCGCCTCCTCGTTATTGGGCATGACGGCGATCGAGCGCTCGGGCTCGGCGTGGAGCGCGCGGGCCAGCAAGCCGTCGCGGGTGAGAGCGGCGACCGGCGCCGAAGCGAGCTCGGGGGCGCGGCGCAGCTCGCCGATGAGCGTCATGGCATCGTGCATGAGCGAAAGCGGGGTCTCGGTCGTGTCCGCGACCAGGGCGGCACCGGCGACGGCGCCCGCATGGTCCAGCACGGTGGCGGGCTTGGCGGCACAAAAGTCGACAAAACGCTTGTAGCCGGCGCACTTGACCATGCGCTCGGCAGTCTTGCGGGCGGCGGGGTCGATGTCTACGGCCACGATGCGCGCCTGGCGCTCGCGCGCTGCCGCCTCGCGCTCGCGCGCTTCGGCAAGCAGCTGCTCCCACAGGACAGCGTCGTGCAGCTGCCAGCCCTCAAAGCCCCAGCGCTCGCGTGCGGCGCCCGGGGCGCGGTCGGTCAGAATGTTCACGGCCTCCAGCAGCAGACCGCCGCCGGCGCACGAGGCATCGATCAGCGTGGGAAGGGCTTCGTTTTCGTAATCGTCGGCCGTCAGCTCGCGCTCGCATAGTGCGGTCCAGCCGACCTGCGCCAGCACCAGGGCGGCGTAGTCGGGGCGCAACACGTGTGCGCCCTCGCCGGCACGAGTCGCAGCGGGCGGCAGACGCTTGAACAGCGGGTCGCCCGAAAGGTCCAGGCTGATGCTCGCGCGGCGCTGACGCAGCGAAAGCAGCAGGTGAACGTCGGGATCGGCAGCGTCGACATCGGCGCGACGGCCCGTGGTCTCGGCCAGACGGTCGCACAGCGCGTCCTTGGCGCGCAGGGCCGAGAAGCGCGTGTTGCGCAGCTGCTCGGTCACGCCGCGGGCGGTGATGGCGATGGTGGCGCCGGGGCGGATGATGGTCTCCCAGGTGATGTCGTAAACGCTATCGTACAGCTCGTCGGCATCCTGCGCCTCAAAGCGCCCGAGCACCACGAACACACGGCTCGCCAGGCGCGACCACAGACAGGCGCGGTAGCCTTCTTCGAGCTCGCCCTCAAATGTAGCGCGGCCCTTCAGCCGACGAACCTGCGAAAGCCCGAGGCGTTTAAGCTCATCGGCGAGTGCGGACTCAAAGCCCTCGGGGCAGCTTGCGTAAAATTCCATGGGTGACCTCTCTGGTTGCGTCGCTCCATTATATGATGGATACTTCGTTTACTCTCCCCCCCGAAAGGAACCCATATGATTGATGCGTGCCCCGATTCCGCCGTGCTCTTTTTTGACGTGGACGGCACGCTGACGTCGTTCGATCCCGACAACATGACCGACAAGGACTTTTCGGCGGTTCGCCCCTCGCAGGCGGTCGTCGAGGCGTTTCATCGTCTGCGCGACGCGGGACACAAGGCGTTTATCTGCACGGGTCGCCCCCTGTGGCTCATCGCCGATAGCTTGCGTGCGCTCGACCCCGCGGGCGTCGTTGCCATGGCGGGCGCCACGCTCGAGGTCGAGGGCCGCGTGGTGTATGAGGACTGCTTTGACGAAGACATTGTTGAGGAGCTTGCACGCCGTATGGCCGCGGCAGGGATTGAAGCCTTTTTCGAGACCAACGTGGCTACTTTTGCCCTGGAACCCGCGGGCGTTGAGCAGTCGTCTCTGATTGGCACTTCTGTGGTGCACAGCACCGAGGAAATGCGCGTCGACGGCCGTCTGCGCGTGGGCAAGGTAGGCATCGTCGCGAGCGACCTGGCTCGCGTAGCCAACGATGATGGCTTTATCGATCGCGAGTTTGAGCTGTGCAACACCGGTGGTCAGAATCGCGAGCTGAGCCCCAAGGGCATCGACAAGGGCGTGGGCGTGGCGCGAGCGCTGGAATACCTGGGTCGCACCGGCAACGCGCGCACCTTTGGCTTTGGCGATTCGGGCAACGACCTGGGCATGCTCGCCGCCGTCGAGACAGCCGTGGCCATGGGCAACGCCATGCCCGAGGTCAAGGCGCTCGCCGACTACGTGACCGACGATGTCGCACACGACGGTACCGTCACAGCGATGCAGCATTTCGGCCTCATCTAATGAATCCCGCGTTCTGACGTTTGCTCAAACTGCGACTCTTCGCTTTTGC
Source organism: uncultured Collinsella sp. (assembly GCA_947507375.1). Lineage (GTDB taxonomy): Bacteria > Actinomycetota > Coriobacteriia > Coriobacteriales > Coriobacteriaceae > Collinsella. The sequence goes on from CANNPG010000008.1 coordinate 6,043, forward strand.
ATGCTCAATCGATTTATCAATCCAAACACTGAGGTGTTTATACCGTTCGCCGAGAAGATAAAAAACCGCAGCTCACGCCTTGATAAACGTAGGTAAAGTGTTTAGCAGTTTATCGGCCGTATGCTAACGAAAGGAATCAGGCAGATGGCAGTCAAGGTGTTCGCTGACGGTGCTACCCTTGAGGGCATGCTCGACATGTACGAGAACGGCAACGTTCAGGGTTTCACGACCAACCCGTCCCTTATGAAGAAGGGCGGCGTGACGGATTACCGCGCGTTTGCCAAAGAGGTCTTGACCCACATTACCGATGTGTCCGTCTCGTTTGAGGTCTTTGCCGACGACGTCGAGACCATGGAGGTCGAGGCCCGCGAGATCGCTACCTGGGCCGAGAACGTCTACGTCAAGATTCCGTGCGTGACTACCAAGGGCGAGTCCACCGCCGAGCTGGTCCGCAAGCTTTCCGCCGACGGCATCAAGGTCAACGTCACTACTATCTTTACGCCTACGCAGGTCGATGAGATGGTCGAGGCCGTTGACGCCGAGACGCCGTCCATCATCTCGCTCTTTGCCGGTCGCATCGCCGATACCGGTGTCGATCCCATTCCGTTTATGACGGAGTCGGTCAAGAAGGCCGCCATCAAGCCCAACTGTGAGGTCCTGTGGGCGTCCACGCGCGAGCTCATCAACATTTACCAGGCGGAAGGATGCGGTTGCCAGATCATTACGGTGCCCAACAGCATCCTGGCCAAGCGCAAGAACATCGGTCGCGACCCGTACGAGGTCTCGCTCGACACCGTGCGCGGCTTTGCCAAGGATATCGCGGCGCTCGGTTTCCATATCCTGCCGTAGCGCGAACACCGACTGTACCGTGGGCTGTTCGCCCCGGCCTTTCCTTCCCCTATCGCTCACGCGCTTCGCGAGGGTCGCGCTAGGCAAAGGAAAGGCCGGGGCTGCCGGCACGAGCTTGCCAGTAGGTTCTGAGCTGAATAAGACTTAGCTGGTGCTGCCTCTTTGATGGGGCGGCACCATTTTTGTTGCGGTATCTGCAAGTTTTCCCATTGGGTGAGAAAAACTTGCAAGTTCGACGATGGACAGCGGTGGTTCGTCCTTTGCTGTTACTTGCCCTGTACCATGGTGAGCGAGATCTTCTTGCGGTCGCGATCGACCTTTTCGACCCACACCTTGACCGTGTCACCGACGCGCACGACGTCGCTGGGGTGCTTGACAAAGCGGTTGGCCAGCTTAGAGATATGTACGAGGCCGTCCTGGTGCACTCCCACGTCGACGAAGGCGCCAAAGTCGACGACGTTGCGCACCGTGCCCTTGAGCTCCATGCCGGGTTCCAGGTCGTCGATGGAAAGCGCTGAGCGGCTAAAGACCACCTCGGGTGCGTCGTCGCGCGGGTCGCGGCCGGGCTTCTTGAGCTCGTTGACGATGTCGATGAGCGTGAGGGTGCCGCAGTTCAGGTCGCTTGCCAGCGCCGAGATGCTGCCCAGGCGGCGCTCGATGTCGGGCACGCCGCCGCGGCTGAGCTCGCTTGTTTTAACGCCGGCGCGTTCTAGGACGGCCGTGGCCACCTCGTAGCTTTCGGGGTGGACGCTCGTCGCGTCGAGCGGGTTCTTACCGCCGCTAATGCGCAGGAAACCCGCGGCGTTGAGGTATGCCTTGGGTCCCAGCTTGGGGACCTTCTTGAGCTGGCGGCGATCGGTAAAGGCGCCGTTTTCCTCGCGGTAGGCCACGATGTTTTTGGCCACGCTCGGCGTAATGCCCGATACGTATCCCAGCAAACTTGCGCTCGCGGTGTTTACGTCGACGCCCACGCGGTTGACGACGTCCTCCACCACGTGGCCCAGGGTGCGTGAGAGCTCGGCCTGGTCAAGGTCGTGCTGGTACTGGCCCACGCCGATGGACTGGGGCGGAATCTTGACGAGCTCTGCCAGCGGGTCCTGCAGGCGGCGGCCCAGGCTCATGGCGCCACGCACGGTGACGTCCAGATCGGGATACTCCTGGCTGGCGAGCTCGGAGGCGGAGTACACCGACGCGCCGGCTTCGTTAACGATGGTGTAGCGAAGGCTGGGCGCCTGCTCGGCAATGAACTCCGAGACGACTTCCTCGGTCTCGCGGCTGGCGGTGCCGTTGCCGATGACGATGGTGTTGACGCTGTCCTTTTTGACGAGGCGGGCGAGCTCGCGCTTGGTGCCGGCGACGTCGTGGCGCGGCTTGGTGGGATAGACCACGCCGTGGTCGAGCAGCTTGCCGGTCTCGTCCATGACGGCGACCTTGCAGCCGGTGCGGTAGCCCGGATCGAGCGCGAGCACGCGGGCGCCGCGCACGGGGCGTGCCGAGAGCAGGCCCTCGAGATTCTTGGCAAAGACGTTGATGGCCTCGGTCTGGGCGCGAACGGTGAGTTTGGCGCGGGCCTCGCGCTCCAGCGAGGGGGCCATGAGGCGCTTGTAACCGTCGGCGATGGCGGCATCGAAGACGGGCGCGAAGACGCCCTGGCGGCGGGGCCAACGGCCGCTGAGGCGCGCTGTGGCGGCAGCGCCGTCGACGTTCACGCGCACGCGAAGCTTGCCCTCGCGCTCGCCGCGGTCGATAGCCAGCACGCGGTGGTTGGGTATACGGCGCAGCGGCTCATCATAGTTGTAGTAGGGCTCGTAGGGAGTCTTTTCGGCGGGGTCGGTGGCCTCGACGACGATGTCGGCGGTGTTTTGCGTAAAGGCGCGCAGGTCGGCGACGTTCTCGGGGTCTTCGGCCACCGTCTCGGCCACGATGTCCGCCGCGCCGGCGAGCGCCTTCTCGGGCGTGTCGAAGCCGGCTTCCTCGTTGACGTAGGCCGCGGCGGTGTCGAGCGCGCTGCCCTTGGCCGAGGCCTGCATGATGATCATGTTGGCAAGCGGCTCCAGGCCTGCCTCGCGGGCCTTCTGTGCGCGGGTCATGCGCTTTTTGCGGTAGGGCTTGTAGAGGTCCTCGACACGCTGGAGCTGCGTGGCCTCGCGAATTTGCTGTTCGAGCTCGGGCGTAAGTTTGCCCTGGGCGTCGATGAGCAGAATGACGTCCTCTTTGCGCTGTTCAAGATTGCGCAGGTAGGACAGGCGCTCGTCGAGTGCGCGCAGGGCGACGTCGTCCATGCCGCCCGTGGCTTCCTTGCGGTAGCGCGAGATAAAGGGGATGGTGTTGCCCTCGTCGATGAGCTTGACGGCCGCCTCGATGTTGGCGGCCTTAAGGTTGAGCTCGCGGGCAAGCTGGGCGATAAGATCCATGGGACTCCTTGCGTTTAAGGTGCGTTTGCAGCACAGGGCTACCAAGGATACCATCCGTCCCAAAAGACTGTTTTGGGGCCGCGCCACGAAAACGGCCTATCTACTACGTTTAACCCGTATGGGTCGACCATCCCCCGGTTTTCCGAAAATACGCAACCAGTCTACCTGCGGTTTTTATTTCTCGAAATTCGGCATGGCTAAGGATGATCAGTTAAACGTAGTAGATAGGCCCATTTCGTGGCAAACGAACCAAGCTGAGGCGCAAAATAGCCCCCGCCCCAGAAAAATCGTCGGCAAGGTAGCAAAAAGCCCCGCGGGCAGGAGGCTGCTCGCGGGGCAAAGAAGAGGGGCTTGTTGGTGGCGGACCGAGGGGCTCGGCATGGGGTTTCTGCCGCGGTCGCTCTTAAGGCATTACAGCTCGACGAGCTGGCCGGTCTCGGCGGCCTCCTTGATGGCGTTAAGCAGCGTGAGCGTCTTGACGTTATCGGCGGGGGTCACGACGGGCTCGACCTCGCGGCGGACAACCTTCACAAAGTGCTTGAGCTGCATCTTGTGCGGCAGTGCCGGGTCGACGGCCGGAATCTCCATCTGCAGCGGCTTGTGCCAGTTGGAGGCGCCGTCGTAGGAGAACTGGTGCAGGCGGGGCAGCGACAGGGCACCCTTAGTGCCGCCGATAAAGTAGGCGTCGGCGTCGAAGGGGCGGTACTGCGGATCCTCGCGAGCGGTGGCCTCCCAGTTCCAGGGGCTGGCGGTGGCGTCGGAGATGGTCATGCTTGCGAGCGCGCCATCGGCAAAACGGACGTTGACCACGGCGGAGTCCTCGGTCTCAAAACCGCGGGCGGCGCTGGACTGCATACCCTGGACGGCAACGGGCTCGCCCAGCAGGTAGCGGAGCAGGTCGACGTCGTGCACCAGGTTGACCAGGATCGGGCCGGCACCCTTCTTGCGACGCCACTCGACATCAAAGTACTCGTCATTCTTATAGATCATGTAGTGGAAGCTCGACACGGTGAGCTTGCCCAGCTCGCCGGACTCGATGATCTCCTTGGCCTTGTTGACGAAGGGGTTGTGGCGACGGTGCTGACCCACGAGTACGGGCACGCCGGCGGTCTCGGCCTCGGCGGCGAAGGCCTGGGCATCTTCCAGGTCGTTGGAGATCGGCTTTTCGACCAGCGGCACGATATTGCGCTTCACAGCCTCGCGGGCAACGCCCAGGTGCAGGTCGTTGGGGGTGGCGATAATGACGGCCTCGGGCTTGACTTCGTCCATCATCTGGGCGGGATCGGTATAAAACGGCACGCCGGCGGCCTCGGCCGTGGCGCGGGCGCCCTCAAAGGCGTCGGCGATGGCGACGAGCTCGGCCTCGGGCTCCTCGGTGACAAAGCGGATGTGGTTGCGGCCCATGGCGCCGGCGCCGATAACGGCAATGCGGACGGGGTTGAGCTCAGACATTTCGACTCCTTAATGCTGGTGACCGATGGAATGTGACAAAGGGACAGTCCCTTTGTCACAGCGGTAAAACTAGGCGGACTTCTTCTTGCTGTCGGAGACCATCATGTAGACGGTGAGCACGACGGCGATGGCGGCGATCACAATGGCGCCGTAGAAGGACTGCTGGTAGGCGGCGCTGCCGGCCTCGGCGTGATACAGCACGGCGGTGATGGGCTGGCTGATCCAGGTGGAAGCGGCATAGCCCAAAAACATGATGCCGTAGTTGACGCCGATGTTGCTGGTGCCAAAGGCCCCACCGGTGAGCGGCGGGTAGATGACGAGCAGAGCGCCAAAGCTAAAGCCGAGCAGGGCGAGCGCCACAAAGAACATGCTCTGTGTAAAGCTCATCGACATGATGACGAGGGCGACGATGGTGACGACAAGGCTGATGAGCAGCGACTTGTAGGCGCCGAGCTTGTCGATGATCTGGCCAAAGGACAGACGGCCGACCAGGTTGGCGCAGGTGTTGACGGAGACCACCACACCGCCGAGGGCGACGGCCGCGGCGCTCGTGGGGTCGGCGAAGAGCTGGACGGCGGCGATGGAGGCAACCTTGCCCACGAGCAAGGTGCCCGCGGTGGCGGCAAAGGCGAAGGTGACGATGAGGACCCAGAAGCGCGGGGTCTTGACCATCTCGCCCGGTGTGAGGTCACCGAAGGTGCCGGCATGCGCGCCGCCCTTGGGGGCCTCGAAGCCCTCGGGCAGCCAGCCAGCCTCGGGGGCCTTCAGGAACAGGGCGGAGGCGGCGATCGTCACAAAGAAGATGGCGCCGAGTGCCTTGAGTGCGCCAAAGATGCCCAAGCTCGGGATGAGCAGCGAGGCGAGCACCGGGGACAGCACGGCGGGACCGGCGGTCGAAGCGGCCAGGGTGATGCCGGAGGCGAGACCCTTCTTGTCGATGAACCACTTTTGGCCGGTGGTGAGCGCCGGGTTGTAGCCCAGGCCGTTGCCGATGGCGGCGACGAGCGAGAACCACAGGTAGAACTGCCACGGCTCGGTGACGGTGCCGGACATGAACCAGCCCAGGCCGTAGCACACGGCGGCGGCGATCACGACGTTACGCGGGCCGATCTTATCGGAGATACGGCCGGCGAAGATGCCCGTCACGGCCATGATGGTCTGAAAGACCGGGAAAGCCCAGGTAAGGGCACTCGACCACTCGGGGTAGACGGCGAGCAGGTTCTTGCTCACGACAGAATACAGCGCGATGGAGCTGATGAAGAACATGGTGACGCACGCGGCGGAAAGCACGACGGCGCGACCCTTGTTGGAGTTGCTGGAAGCCATTGGACTCTTTCTAATCGATGTGGGAGAGGAGCGGTCGTATCCGCGGGCCTCCCTGTTAGGTTGGTTTACTGGTCAGTTGGCTTGGCGACGCCGGACTCATCGGACCAAAGCTCGACACCCTTGTTCTTAAGGTAGTTGTCGGCATAGGCGCGACGGCCGCCGGGCTTAGCGGTGAGGTCGCCCATCATGTTGGAGAAGCCGCCGTCGACCTTGATGGCGTCGCCGGTGGTAAAGTCCGAGCGCTTGGACGCCAGGAACATGACGGCGTTGGCGATATCGCTGACCTCGCCGATGCGGCGCGTGGCGATCAGACGGCTGCGGCTCTTTTCGACCTCGGGGTCGGCGTAGAAGTTGGCCGACATCGGGGTCTTAACGAAGCAGGGCTCGACGCAGTTGGAGCGCACGCCGTAGGGGCCCCACTCGGCAGCCAGCATCTTGGACATCATGTTGACGCCGGCCTTGGTAGAGCTGTACACGCCCGAGAACGTCTCGGGGGAGTGGCTGGCGACGGTCGAGATGTGCACCAGGCGGCCCCGGCCGGCCTTGATCATCTCACGACCAAAGCGCTGCGAGGTGATGAAGTAGCCGGTGAGGTTGACGTTGAGCACCTGCTCCCAGTCGCTCAGCGGCAGGTCTTCCATGGCGGCGAAGCGCAGGATACCGGCGGTGTTGACGAGAACGTCGACGCGGCCGAAGTCGGCGATGGTGGCGTCGACGGCGGCCTGAACCTCGGCCTCGTCGGTGGCGTTCATCTTGTAGCCCTCGGCGTGGATGCCAAACTCGGCGGCGAGGTCGGCGGCTGCGGCCTTGACCTTTTCCTCGTCCAGATCGAGCAGGACGACGTTGGCGCCGTTGCGGGCGAACTCGCGACAAATCTCGACGCCCATACCGCCGAGCGCGCCAGTCACGGCGCAGACATCGCCCTCGAGCTTAAGCCAATTGCTCATAGGAACTTCCCTTCTTGTGCCTCCCGATGGGTCGCTCCCATTAACCGACCCACGTGGTTTTCGCTGGTTATCGTATGCTTTGTATTTGCGCAGGTGAATTGCATATTTGTTAGAATGGCGTAAACCAATGGTTTATAGCTCGCAAGACGATGTGTCCTTAATTGAGTGTGTGACCTGCCAAAACGATCCCCTTTGGCAGTTCGTTGCCATACGTCTGGAAACAGGAGATTGACGTGTACGATCGACGACTCGAGGCCATATCGGCCGCCGCGGAGCTGGGAAGCTTCTCTCGGGCGGCGGCAGAATTGCGCGTTTCGACCCCGGCGCTCGTCAAGCAGGTGTCGGGTTTCGAGGCCGAGTTCGGCATCACGCTGTTCAAACGCTCGCACTCGGGCGTCAAGGTGACGCCGGCGGGCGCTCTGCTGGTGGATGACGCGCGCTCGATCATGCGGCAGTCCGAGGACGCGCTGCGCCGTGCCCGACGCGCGGCGGGCGATGGTGGTGCCGTGCGCCTAGGCGTGTCGATGATGTGCCCGGGGCGCCAAACGCTGTCGATGTGGTCGGGCATCCACGATCTGGAACCGTCGCTGCGATTTGAGATCGTGCCGGTAAGCGATCTCTATGACGAGCGCGAATCCGTCATGCGCAGCCTTGGTCGCGAGGTGGATGTGGTGCAGTCGAGTTTTTCGACACCGCGCTGGGGCGACACCTGTCAAAAGCTCCGCATCGTTAACGTGCCGTTTTATATCGACCTGCCGCGCACGAGCCCGCTGGCGCGCAAGAATCGCATCACGGTTGCCGACTTGGAGGGCATGCGCCTGCGCGTGCTCCGCCACGGCAACGACGCCATGGATAGCCTGCGCATCGACCTGTTGGCCGACGGCGGCGTGGACGTGATTGACGTGGATAGCTTCGACTTTGCGCTCTTTAACGAGGCGGAGGAAAAGGGCGACGCGGTGCTCACCTGCGGAGCGTGGTCGGGGGTACACCCGGCCTTTGTGGGCGTGCCGTTCCTGTGCGGCCGCGAGGTGCCGGTCTTTCTGCACTACCCGCTCGAACCCACCCTCCAAGTACAAAAATTCGTCAACGCCATGGCCCAACTCCTCAAGTAGCCAAAAGAGTCCCGTCCCAAATTAGCTACCCTTTGCTACGGGTTTAGCGGTCCTCGCGTTGCGGCCCGGCTGCCTCGGCTGTCTTTACGCGGTTCTTATCGACGTACATGTTCTTGTCGGCCTGGGAAAAGAGCTCGCGCATCGTAGGCGGTTCATCAAAATCACTGGAAAGCGCATAGCCCACCGCATAGCTGATAGGCATGTCGGGGTGAGCCTCGGAATACTCGTTCACGTTCGCACGAACCCGAGCGAGACAGGACTCCACGGCAGCCCGATCGGCATCCCACAGCACCGCGATAAACTCATCGCCGCCGTCGCGGCCCACAAAGCACGTCTCGGACGCCACACTTCCCAGTTGCCGGGCAAAAGAACGGATGTATTCGTCGCCCTTCTCGTGACCAAAGCTGTTATTGACCGTATGCAGATTGTTAAGGTCGAAAACGCACACCGCAACGGGCGCCTCCGCGGAGACAGGCTGCTCCTGCCCCAAGATCTCCTCGCACTTGTTCTTGTTGGGCAGTCCTGTGGCTTCGTCAAGATAGACTTTGCTCTGCAGTTCGCGATTGAGCGCGGCAGTTCGCACCGCGCGAACAAGTTCAACCGCAAAGGTCGCCACCAAGCCCATGATGTCGATGATCACCAGGCCCTCGAGATAGTTGAGCGCCGACGCCTTCTCCTGAGAGTAGTCCTCTGCGAGTCGCGTAGCATCGTCGCAAATGCCAAAGAACTCCTCGCTCATGGCGATGATGTCAGTGTTCTTGTAGCCGACTTCGCGCACGCGGACGATCTCGGCACAAAGCTCATCATAATAATTTGCAAGCTCGGTCATTTTTGCCTGATACTCGTCGTCGCCGAGACGGACGAGGTTGAGGTCGTCACTTCCGTAACGCAAACCGTTGATGTATGAATCCACGGCTTTGAGCAGGTCATCTTGAGGCTGGCCCGCGTCCTCGAGCTTAACGATTCGCTGCGTGGTACCGCGCACCAGACCGGCGTAGTTGACCACGCGCGCCGTGCCCTGGATATCGGAGACGAGCAGCATAACGTTGATGAAGAAGAAGATGAGAACTGCCGTGAGCACCATCATGAGCAGGCGCACCGCCTGGCTGGCCTTCTTGGCGACAGAAGTATTCACAAGTTCAATCCCCCAAATGGCAAAAGAACAGGTAGTACGCAGTGTGCTGAAATTCATGGGTGGTTAACTCTACCATATGGGCCAGCAGCCTCAAACTGCAGCAGACGCTCGTCCAAATTGGCGTGACGTT